>CALEJO010000115.1 GCA_937898155.1 uncultured Clostridia bacterium
AAATATAATCCGCATCGACATAGAGAACGCGTCCGTGTTCTCCGCCGCAAACCTCCGGTGGAACAATGAGTTCTTCATTCTGTTTTGCCATATGGTTTCGCGCGCTTGTTATAATATAAACTGCCCTTTTTTCAAAAACGCTACAAGATTTTGAAAAAAAGTTCAAAAAAAGTGAAAAATGAACGATTTGTTCCTGATTTGGCGCGGTTTTTGCGCAAAAAAACACCGAACGAGAAATCTCGTTCGGTGCTTTCATCCGCGATTCCATTTTTCCCGCACGGTCGTCCGCCTGCCAAGCCCGCAAAAATCGTCCGAGATGCGGTCCGCCTCCGCGGCGTCCGCCTTGACGAGAAGCACACATTCCTCCACGCACGCGACGGTGAGCTTTTCCGCGAGATCGCACGGCGGAAACTCAAACGCCCGATAGAGCGCTTCCGCAAGTGCCTCCGCCGCCATATGGCTGTCCGTCCGAAAAACGCAGATCATCTCTCCGCTCGTGTCCGTCAGCGGGCGGCAGATCACCGCGTCCCTCACCGACGACGCATATGCTTCGGCGTTGATGCCAAGACCGTCATAGTAGGTTTCGTTGATCACCTCCGTCCACCGCTCACTCGCGCCGTATCCGCTTTCTTCGAGAAGCGTAAATAAAACCGTCTCCGCGGCAGGCATCGGCGTCGCTTCCCTGCCGCACGAAGACAGTGCGCACGAAAGAAGCAAAAGTATTCCCAAAAAACGTTTCAAAAAAATCCCTCCGATCGGCTTTTTCGTTAGTGTTTGCCGCATCGGAGGAATTTATGTGTTATTTCGCCTCAAACCACGTCGCGCCTGTCGATAGTTCAACCGTCAGCGGCACCGCAAGGGAGACCGCGTGCTCCATTTCTTCTTTCAGAAGCGCACAAACCGCGTCGGCGCACGACCGATGCGATTCGAGGATCAGTTCGTCGTGAACTTGCAGAATGATGCGCGCCCGCAGGCCGCTTTCGCGCAGTTTTTTCGCGGTATTGACCATTGCGAGCTTGATGATGTCTGCCGCCGTGCCTTGGATCGGGCTGTTCATCGCCACGCGTTCGCCGAACGCGACTTCCATCCTTTTACCCGAGGACAGCTCGGGAATGTAGCGCCGCCGCCCAAACAGCGTTTTCACATAGCCGTCGCGTTTCGCCTCTTCGACCACGCGCGAAAGATATTCTTTGACCTTCGGATAGGCGCCGAGATAGCCGTCGATATACGCCCGCGCGTCCGCGCGGGAAATATGCAGGTCGGACGCGAGCGAAAATTCGCCCATGCCGTATACGATGCCGAAATTGATTGCCTTGGCTTTTTTGCGCAGTTCGATCGTCACCGCGTCGCGCGGCACGCCAAAGACCTTCATCGCCGTCGCCGTATGGATATCGTAGCCGGAGCGGAACGCGTCTTGCATCGCCTCGTCGCCCGAAATCGCCGCCAAAAGGCGCAGTTCGATCTGCGAATAGTCCGCGTCGATCAGCATCCAATCGTCGTTTTGCGCGACGAAAAATTTGCGAAATTCTCTGCCCAACTCCGTGCGCACGGGGATGTTTTGCAGGTTCGGCTCCGTCGAGGAAAGCCGCCCTGTCGCCGTCAACGCCTGCTTGAAGCGCGTATGCACCCGTCCGTTTTCGTCCGCCGCCGCGGCAAGCCCGTCCGCGTAGGTGCTTTTCAGCTTGCCGACCTGTCGAAAATCGAGGATGTCGTCGATGATCGGCGAATACGAACGCAGTTTTTCGAGCGTTTCGGCGTTGGTCGAGTAGCCGCTCTTCGTCTTTTTCGCGTGCGGAAGCCCCATCGTTTCAAAGAGGACGGCGCCGAGCTGCCTCGGCGAATTGATATTGAATTCCGTGCCCGCCTGCAAGTAAATGCGCTCCGCGTATTCGTTTTGCCGCTCACCGAGCGTTTGCGAAAACGCGCGAAGCGCCGGCACATTCACGGAAAAGCCGTCGTGCTCCATTTCAAAAAGCAGGCGGCAAAGCGGCATTTCGATCTCGCGGTAGAGCGTATCCTGCCCCGTTTGCGCGAGCGTCGCCGCGTATTCGTCGTAAAGCCGCGCGATGCCGGACGCTTTCTCCGCGAGCGTTTCCGCCTGTTCGCCGAGCGTGCGGCTCATCAGCTTTTCCAAGGAGAAATCCGTATCCGCAACGGCAGAAAGGTATCCCATCAACATCACGTCGTCGGTGCAGGCGGAAAACGCGATCCCCATCGGCGCAAGCGCGTGAAACGCACTTTTCGCGTCATAGGTGATGAGCGGCACGTCTCCGTCCAAAACATCGGCGAGCGATGCGATTCCGCGGATGAGAAGCACCTCGTCTGCCGCGATTGCCGCCGTGTCTGCCTCAAAATCAAACGCGATCGCGTATTTTTTGCCTTTTGCGAGCGTCAGCGACGCCGCGTCGATCTCTTTTTGCGCGACCTCACGGCGCGTCGGCGCAACGTCCGCGTGCAGATTCAGTTTCTCAATCAACTTTGTGAATTCGAGCCGTGTGAAGAGCGCCGTCAGCGCGCTTTCGTCCGGCCCGTGATACGCAAGGTCGTCGAGCGTCAGATCCAGCGGCACGTCGCGTTTGATCGTCGCTAAAAAGCGCGAATCGTAGGCGGACTGCTTTCCCGCTTCGAGCTTCGCCGCCACGCCTGCCGCGATCGGCTTCTGCTCCTGATTTTCATAGATCGCGTCGAGGTTGCCGAACTCGGCGATCAGTTTCAGCGCGGTCTTCTCGCCGATGCCGGGCACGCCCGGAATATTGTCCGAGCTGTCCCCCATCAGCGCCTTGACGTCGATAAATTGCGTCGGGCGCACGCCGTATTTTTCAAAAAACTTCGCTTCGTTAAAAAGGATCGGCTCCGTATTCGTCGCCAGCACGACGCTCGTCAGCGGCGAGATCAGTTGGAGCGAATCGCGGTCGCCCGTCGAAAGGAACGTCGCGACGCCCTCGCGCTCCGCCATCGCGGAAAGCGTGCCGAGGATGTCGTCCGCCTCATACCCCGCGAGCGAAAGCACCGCCGCGCCCATCGCGCGCAGGCACTCCTTCGCCGGCTCGATCTGACACGCCAGCTCCTCCGGCATTCCGTGCCGATTTGCCTTATACGCCTCCGAAAAGAGGTGCCGGAACGTCTTTTCCCGCAGGTCGAATGCCACCGCGAAATAATCGGGCGAATAGGTTTCGAGCTGACGATGGATGATATTCACCATGCCGTAAATCGCGTGCGTCCAAAGCCCGTCCTTCGTCTGCAAGGGGCGGATCCCGTAAAACGCACGATTCAGAATGGAATTCCCGTCCACGACCAGCAATTTTTTCATAAAGCGATCTCCTTTCGCGGCAGAAAGTCTTGTTCAATTTCATTGTAGCATATTTTTTGCAAAAATAAAACGGTTTCTTTTGATTTTTCCCGAAAATTCCGCAAAAAGTATTGACAAAACGCGTTTTTTTGTGTATACTAACAATCGTCCGCTGATATGGCTCAGTTGGTAGAGCGCGTCCTTGGTAAGGACGAGGTCGCCAGTTCGACTCTGGCTATCAGCTCCATAATAATAGGTTAAACTTGCAACCTGTCACAAAAAGCCTTGATAAATCAAGGCTTTTTTGTGTTTTTAAGGTTATAAATCTTATCTGAACGAAATTTGTTATAAAAATGTTCATGCTATCTATTGGTCAAGATTCATACTACAATCAAATCAGAAAGGAGGTGACGAAATGAAATACGAAAACGCAAAGGATGCTCGATTTTATTCTGAATCAGATCACGTCCCCCGATGAAATTGATTTCAGAAAAATCTTGTCTGAAACATAACGGCTCTTGATATGAAACACAAAAAAGGCAATCCCCAACCATGGGATTGCCTTTTTTTCGTTTATGGAACGTCGCCGGCTCAGACGAGCTTGACGATTGCCATTTCCGCGGCGTCGCCGCGACGGGGACCGATCTTGTAAACTGCGGTGTAGCCGCCGTTTCTATCCGCGTAAGCGGGCGCGATCTCCTCAAACAGTTTTTTCACAACGTCTTCCTTCGTGATAAAGGAAAGCGCCGCACGACGCGTAGCAAGCGTATTTTTCTTGCCGAGCGTGATCATTTTATCGGTCAAAGCTTTGACTTCTTTTGCTCTGTAAACGGTCGTTTCAATCGAACCTTTTTCCAGGAGCAACGTCACCATGCCTCTGAGCATTGCCATTCTGTGGGCAGTAGGTCTGCCGAGTTTTCTGGTTCCGGGCATTATCTTATCCTCCTTTGCCTCGATTTATCAAGGATTCCTAACATATTCTCTTTGTCATTGCGCTTTGCGCGGGATCAGTCCTCTTCTTTTCTGAGAGAAAGTCCCAGCGAGTGGAGTTTGTTGATGACTTCTTCAAGCGACTTCTTGCCAAGGTTTCTCACCTTGATCATGTCCGCCTCGGTGCTACTCGTCAAATCCTCCACGGTATCCATGCCTGCGCGCTTCAAGCAGTTGAAGCTACGGACAGACAGGTCAAGCTCCTCAATGGTCATCTCAAGAACTTTTTCTTTCTTGGTTTCTTCTCTTTCCACCATGATCTCTGCGCTCTTTGCTTCGTCGGAAAGCTCCACAAAGAGGTTGAGATGCTCGTTGAGTATCTTGGCGGCGAGCGATACGGCTTCCTTCGCCGAAATCGTTCCGTTCGTCAAAACGTCCAGCGTCAGTTTATCGAAATCGACGACGTTGCCGACACGGGTGGGGTCCACCTTATAGCTGACGTTGTAAACAGGGGTGAATATCGAATCCACAAAGATTACACCGATTTGACCTGCAGAATAGGTCTGTTTGTTCTTTTCCTGCGAAACATAGCCGCGACCGTGGTCGAACGTCAGCTCCATGCGGAAACGGACGCCGTCCGAGACGGTGGCGATATGGTGATCGGGGTTCAGAATCTCAATATCCGCGTCGCACGCAATATCGCCCGCTTTCACGTCCTTCGGACCGGTGACATCGATCAGCACGGTCTTCGGAGTGTTCGGGTAAAGCTTCGCGGTGATGCCTTTGACGTTCAGAACGATTTCGCATACGTCTTCTTTCACACCGGGAACGGTGGAGATTTCATGCAAAATGTCCTTGTCTTCGCCGCTGATCTTGATGCTGACAACGGCAACGCCCGGAAGCGAGCTGAGCAACACTCTGCGCAGCGAGTTTCCGATCGTGATGCCATACCCTCTTTCCAGAGGTTCGAGAACAAATGTCCCTCTGCTGGGGTCGTTTTCCGCCTCCGTGGCGGCAATCATCGGTCTTTCTATCTCAATCATCTCATTAACCCTCCTAATCAATTATTACACAAAAAGCTGTGTATGCCGGTTATGCTGCGAATCCACCGCAAAGTCGGGAGAAAGCCTCCCGACGGCGGATCGCTTCGGGGGTTTTATTTGGAATACAACTCGACGATGAGGTGCTCTTCGAACGGGAAGTCCACGTCATCTCTAGTCGGCAGAGCGATCGCCTTTGCCGTCAGATTGGCTTTGTCAACTTCGAGCCACTTCGGAGCCGTCTTGCTTTCCATCAGTTCTGCAAGAGATTTGAATTTCGCGGAATCACGGCTGGATTCTTTGACGGAAATCACATCACCCTGCTTCACGATGATCGAAGGAATATCCGCTTTCTTGCCGTTCACAGTGAAATGACCGTGCGTGACAAGCTGTCTTGCTTCTTTGCGGCTCTCTGCGAGTCCCATTCTGTAAACAACGTTGTCAAGACGTCTTTCGAGCAGGCAGAGCAGGTTTTCACCGGTCTGACCTTCTTTGTTATCGGCGATTTCGAAATAATGATTAAACTGTTTTTCCAGAACGCCGTAATATCTTCTGGCTTTCTGTTTCTCACGCAACTGCATGAAGTATTCTTTCTGTTTTCTGGACTGTGCGGCACCATGCTGGCCCGGAGCCGTTCCACGGCGTTCCACGGGGCATTTCGCGGTCAGGCAACGCTCACCTTTCAGATAAAGCTTCGTTCCCTCTCTGCGGCACATTCTGCAAACAGGACCTGTATATCTTGCCATTGTTCAATACACCTCCTATCATTAAACACGTCTGATTTTGGGCGGACGGCAACCGTTGTGCGGAACCGGCGTCACGTCACGGATGAGCGTGATTTCGAGACCCTGCGTCTGAAGCGCACGGATCGCCGATTCTCTGCCCTGACCGGGGCCCTTCACGAAAACTTCGACGGTTTTCATGCCGTTGTCCACGGCAATCTTTGCGGCGGCTTCCGCTGCCATCTGCGCGGCGAACGCGGTGGATTTTCTCGAGCCCTTGAAGCCGAGTTCACCGGCGGATGCCCAAGAAACCGCATTTCCGTTCGTATCAGTGATAGTAATGATCGTGTTATTATAGGTGGCACGGATATGTGCCGCGCCTTTTTCTACGTTTTTACGTTCGCGGCGTTTTCTGACTACCTTTTTGGTTGTTGCTTTTGCCATACTTGTCTATCACTCCTTATTTCTTCTTATTTGCGATGGTCTTTGCGGGGCCTTTTCTGGTTCTCGCGTTCGTCTTGGTTCTCTGACCGCGGACCGGCAGACCCTTCTTGTGACGCAAGCCACGGTAGCAACCGATTTCGACCATTCTCTTGATATCGATCGCAACATCACGGCGCAGATCGCCTTCCACCTTGTGGAAGTTTTCGATTTCGTCGCGAAGTTTCGATACGTCGTCTTCTGTCAAATCCTTGCAACGGGTATCCGGATCGATACCGGTCTTTTCGAGGATTTTGTTCGAGGTTGATCTGCCGATCCCGTAAATATAGGTCAGACCGATTTCAACTCTCTTCTGATTCGGAATTTCAACACCAGCTATACGAGCCATTCTGGAAATACACCTCCCTTATCTTTCTGGCGATTAACCCTGTTTTTGCTTGTGCTTCGGGTTCTCGCAAATTACCATAACGTGGCCTTTTCTTTTGATGATCTTGCACTTATTGCAAATCTTTTTAACGGAAGGTTTCACTTTCATGTGTATTACACCGTTCCTTTCTTAACACTTTGTTTTGGAAATCCGTTCGATCAGCTCTCGCGGAGGCGCCATGTGATACGACCTTTATTCAGGTCGTAAATGGAAACCTCAACGGTCACTTTATCGCCCGGAACAATCTGAATCGAATTCATACGGAGCTTGCCCGAAATCTGCGACAGCACAATGTGTCCGTTCGGGAGCTTCACTTTGAAGGTAGCGCCGGGCATCGCCTCGACCACTACGCCTTCAAATTCTATAACATCGTCCTTTGGCATATATGCCCTCCTTCAAGATCGAAATCTCATTTGGTCAATGCTTCGAGGTCAAGCGCGGCGAGCCATTTGCGCACATGGCTGTCAAGAGCCGTTCCGTGCCGCAGGGCTTCCGTTTTCTCCTCGTCGAGCTTGGTAAGCACGCTCAGATGACGCATCTTTTTGCGTTTCGGGGATGCCAGCGTTCGGTTTTTTCCGTCCGCGATCAGCACGTCGCCGTTTTCCGCCCCCGCGATGATCGCGAAAAGGCATCCGGCGTCGTGCCCCGCGAGGGACACCGCGATCTCTCCGACATGAGCGTCGTCGGGATCGGCTTTCACATCCGGTCCTTTGCGGGAGTGTCTTTTTTCTTTCATGAGATCACTCCACAAAGGTCAGCAAAATCGGTTCGCCGTCCGTGATTGCAACGGAGTGCTCGTAATGGGCCGAGAGTGAGCCGTCAGCCGTTTTGACTGTCCAGCCGTCCCTGAGCACCTTCACGTTCCGCGTTCCGAAATTGATCATCGGTTCGATGGCAATGGTCATGCCGGGATACAGGCGAGACCCTCTGCCGCGGGTTCCGAAATTCGGAACCTCGGGATCCTCGTGCAGTTCATGTCCGACACCGTGGCCGACATATTCCCGCACGACACCGTATCCGCACGATTCCGCGTATTCGCAGATCTCGGCGCCAATGTCTCCGATCCGACCGCCTGCCTTGGCAAATTTCACACCGCGGAAGAAGCTCTCCCGCGTATCGGAAATCAGCTTTTTGGCAGTTTCACTGATTGTTCCAACGCCGAAGGTATTCGCGCTGTCACCATGGAACCCCTGATAACAGGCACCGACATCAATTTTCACGATGTCACCCTCCCGAAGAATCCGATCGGCACTTGGGATGCCGTGGATCACTTCGTCGTTGATGCTGATGCAAGCGCTGCCGGGAAAACCGCCGTATCCGAGGAACGAAGGTTTTGCGCCGCACTTTTCGATATAATGGCGGATCAGCGTATCGAGTTCTTTCGTGCTGATGCCTTCCTTTATATGATCGCGCGCCACGAGAATCGCCTCGCCGGTGATCCTCCCCGCCTTACGCATAATAGCCAATTGTTCGCTGTTTTTGAGTTGGACCATAGAAGTCATCCTCTGATGCTTTCTATGGCTTGAATGGTGAGCGCTGTCGTGTCCGCGATCTCTTCCTGACCGATGACCGTTTTCAGCACTCCTTTTGCAGCATAGAAATCTTTCAGCGGCTCGGTCTGTTCATGATACGTGACCAGTCTGCTCTTGACGACCTCGGGCTTATCATCCGCGCGGATGATCAACTCGCCGCCGCACTTGTCGCAGATCCCATCGACCGCTGCCGGTTTATATTCCGTGTGATACGACGCACCGCATTTGCCGCAGAGCCGACGACCGCCCATACGGGTGACGATCTTCTCGTCCGGCACCTCAATGCTGATGACGCCATCCATGCTTATTCCCATTTCGTCGAGCGCCTTCGCTTGCGCGACCGTTCTCGGAAATCCGTCGAGGATAAATCCGTTTTTGCAGTCAGAATCCGCAAGACGTTCCTTGATAATGCCGATTACGACATCGTCCGGAACCAGAGCGCCAACGGTCACATAGCTTTTCGCTTTCTGACCGAGCTCCGTGCCGGCACTCATCGCCTCACGGAGAAGTGCACCCGTCGAAATCGCGGGAATATGATATTTTTCAGAAACATTCTCTGCTTGGGTTCCTTTTCCGGCGCCGGGAGCGCCGAGAAACATCAGTCTCATATATACTCCTTATTTGCACCGCGTGGACACGCGGAGTAGATGGGATTCCCGACCGATATCCGGTTTGCGGATATCGGTCAGGATCATGAATTAGTCAAGGAATCCCTTGTAATGACGCATGGTCATCTGTGCTTCCATCTCGCGGACCGTTTCGAGCGCGACACCGACCACGATGAGCAGCGTGGAACCGCTGAACGAAACGATGTTCAGAAGTCCGCCGGACACGATGTTCAGGAGCAACGGGAAACAAGCGACAGCACCGAGGAAGAGTGCGCCGATCAAGATGATCTTGTTCAGCACCTTCTTGATGTAGAGCGCCGTCGGTCTGCCGGGACGAATACCCGGGATCGAACCGCCCTGCTGCATCAGGTTATTGGAAACCTCAACGGGGTTGAAAGAAATCGAGATATAGAAGTAAGAGAATGCAATGATCAGAACGAACATCGCAACCATATAGATCCAGCTGTCGGTCTGCAACGCGGTGTAAACCTTATACCAACCGGAATCCGTGCCGATCTTGCCTCTCTGATAGAGGAAAGCGATCACGGTGATCGGAAGCGAAACGATCGTGCTGGCGAAAATGATCGGCATAACGCCGGACATATTCAGTTTGATCGGCAGGTTGGAGTTCTGACCGCCATACTGTTTGCGTCCGACAGTGCGTTTCGCATACTGCACCGGGATTCTTCTCTCGGCGTCAGACATATACGTGACGAACACGATGGAGCCGACCATGACTACGATGACTGCCACCCACAGAACGACGCGGAGCCAAGTCGGCACGTAGTCGTTTGCAAAATAGGTAGCGTCGGTCGCCTGTTTTGCTTGCAGGGTGGAATTAAAGGCGACGAACGTCGAAGGCAAGCTGGAAACGATATTCGCAAACAGGATGATGGAAATACCGTTGCCAATGCCCTGCTCGTCGATTTTTTCCGCGAGCCACATCACGAGCGCGGCACCTGCGGTATAGCAGGCGACGATGACGATCACGGAGAAGACTTTTCCGAACGAAGAACCGCCGGAAGGCATCAGACCGTAGGAATCGAGCAGCGCGTAATACCCATAAGAGGTGATGACCGCGATACCGATCGTGATATAACGGGTGATCTGTTCGATCTTCTTTCTGCCGTTCTCGCCGTCCTTGGAAAGACGCTCCAAAGCGGGAATGGCGATCGCCAAAAGCTGAATGATAATGGATGCGTTGATATACGGTGTCACAGACAGCGCAAGCAGGGTTGCCTGCGAGAACGCATTACCGGAGAGAATGCTCAGATACTGGAACACACCCTCGTTCATAATGCTCATCTGCATCGAGGTATAATCAACGAACGGAACCGGGATTGCAGCGCCAATGCGGTAAAGCAATACGATGAAAAGCGTGAAGACGATTTTACGGCGAAGTTCCGGGATCGACCACGCGTTTTTCAGTGTCTTAAACACTTATACCACCTCGCACTTTCCGCCTGCCGCCTCGATCTTCTCTTTGGCACTTGCCGAGAAAATCGTTGCCTGAACCGTTAATTTCTTTGCGACTTCGCCGCGACCGAGAATTTTCACACCGTCGAGCGTTTTGCGGATGATGCGTTTTTCGAGAAGCGCGTCTACGTTGACAACCGCACCGTCCTCAAACGCGTTGAGAGCGCTCAGGTTGACGATCGCATACTGCTTCGCAAAATGATTGTGAAAACCTCTCTTCGGAAGTCTTCTGTAAAGCGGAATCTGTCCGCCTTCAAAACCCGGTCTGACACCACCGCCGGAACGAGCATTCTGACCTTTGTGGCCTTTGCCTGCGGTTTTTCCGTTGCCGGAACCCGTGCCGCGGCCAACGCGGAACGCCTCCTTCGTGGAGCCCTCTGCCGGAGAAAGTTCATTGAGCTTCATTTGGGTATCCTCCTTATACGTGAATTTTTAAATATCTTTGAAGATGTTTCACCTTGACGAGGTGAGCTTACAGGTTCTCGACCTTAACCAGGTGAGAGACCAGTTTGACCTTACCCAAAACGGAAGCGTCATTGTTTTGCACCGTAGAATCGCCGATCTTGCGAAGACCGAGCGATTTCGCGACTACCTTTTGTTTGGGCGTCGAAGCGATAAGACTGCCGGTGAGCGTCACTTTAATCTGTTCCATCTCTTGGCCTCCTTATTTCACTGCATCGACATCGATGCCACGAACCGCCGCGACCTGCTCAGCAGTGCGGAGCGCTTTCAGACCTTCAAAGGTCGCTTTCACGACGTTGGAAGGATTGCTCGAACGGATGCATTTTGCACGAATGTCTTTGATGCCTGCCATCTGGACGACCGCACGAACGGTGCCGCCTGCGATGACGCCGGTACCGGGAGCGGCGGGTTTCAGAATAACTCTTGCCGCGCCGTATTCGCCGATGACTTCGTGAGGAATCGTGGTTCCTTTGAGAGAAACCTCGATGATGTTTTTCTTCGCGTCCTCGATGCCCTTGCGGATTGCTTCGGGATACTCGGATGCTTTTCCAAGACCGTAGCCGACGTGACCGTTTTCGTCACCGACGACCATGATTGCAGTCTGACGTGCGATGCGTCCGCCTTTGACGGTTTTGGAAACACGGTTTGTAGCAACTGTCACTTCTTTGAGTTCCAGAGCTTCAGGATTGATTCTTTTAGCCATGTTCTTCCTCCTCCTCAGAATTTGAGGCCGCCTTCGCGGGCGCCTTCTGCAAGTGCTTTGACTCTGCCTTCGTAAACGTAGCCGCCGCGGTCGAACACGATCTCGGTGATGCCTTTTTCGAGGGCTCTCTCGGCGATGGTCTTGCCGATTTGATTTGCTGCTTCTTTGTTTCCGCCGTTCCCATCAAAAACCTTTTCGAGGGTGGATGCGGATACGAGGGTCACACCGTTGACGTCATCGATGATCTGCGCGCTGATATTCGCGAGAGAACGATAAACGGAAAGACGAGGTCTTTCGGGCGTGCCGGAAATCTTCGCGCGAACTCTTTTATGGCGAACCAGACGAGCCGCGTTGCTGTCTTTTCTAGATACCATTTCGATCCACTCCTTTCATTATTTACCGGTTTTGCCGGCTTTACGGCGAATGTGTTCGCCGGCATACTTGACGCCTTTGCCGAGGTAGGGCTCAGGCGGCCTCTTCTCGCGGATCTGCGCAGCGATCTGACCGACCGTCTGCTTGTCGATACCGTTGACGATGACCGTCGTGGAGTCCGGAACATCAAAGGTGATGTTGTCCTTCTCCTCGAACACGATCGGATGAGAATGACCGAGGTTCAGCGTCAGGGACTTGCCGGTCTTCGCGGCTTTGTAGCCGACACCGACAATTTCGAGTTTCTTGGAGTAGCCGTTTGTGACGCCTTCCACCATGTTGGCGATTAGCGTTCTGGACAGACCGTGGAGCGAACGATTCTCACGTTCGTCATCCGGACGTTCGACCTTCACGAGCGCGCCGTCGACAGAAACTTTCATGTTGGGGTGGATGCGGGTTTCGAGGGTTCCCTTCGGGCCTTTGACGGTGACGAGATTGTTCTCGCCGAGAGTGACGGTCACGCCTGCGGGAATCGCAATTTCTTTTCTTCCGATTCTAGACATTTCCTTACCCCCTTACCATACGAAGGCGAGAATTTCGCCGCCGACGTTGAGCTCGCGCGCCTTTTTGTCCGTCATGACACCCTTTGAGGTGGAGACGATGGCGACGCCGAGTCCGTTCATGACCTTCGGCATCTCTTCACAGTTGGAATAGATGCGAAGACCGGGTTTGGAGACGCGGCGGAGGCCCTGAATGACCTTCGTTTTGCCGCGGCCGTATTTGAGTGTGATGCGGATGATGCCCTGTTTTCCGTCTTCCACGATCTGATAGCCGGCGATGTAGCCCTCATCTTTGAGGATGTCTGCGATCGCTTTCTTCATGTTGGAGGCGGGAACATCAACCGTTTCGTGTTTCGCACTGTTCGCGTTTCTGATTCTGGTCAGCATATCCGCGATTGTGTCTGAAATTTGCATTGTGATTTCCTCCTTTTGATGCAAGTTAAATTGGTTTTTGGGATTGCTCCCTTCGCCGAATCCTTGCTGCCGGCGATTGCCGGCGGCGAGCCGATGGTTAAAGCACTTGGCTTTCCTTTCGACAAGATCGGAGATTTTATGATTCAGAGCACTTGGCTCGGGATCAACGTTTGGTTTGCCGGATTACCAGCTGGCTTTCTTAACGCCCGGGATCTGACCCTTGTAAGCAAGCTCACGGAAGCAGATACGGCAAATACCGAATTTGCGGAGATAAGCGTGCGGTCTGCCGCAAATCTTGCAGCGGTTGTATTCACGGGTGGAATACTTCTGCGTTCTTTGCTGTTTCAGCTTCATAGAAGTTTTTGCCATCTTACTGATCTCCTTTCGTTATTTCGCGAACGGCGCGCCCATGAGAGCGAGCAGTTCTTTTGCTTCTTCATCGGTTCTGGCGGTGGTGACAAAGGCAATGTCCATGCCTCTGATCTTTTCCACTTTGTCATATTCGATTTCCGGGAAGATCAGCTGCTCTTTGAGGCCGAGGGAGTAGTTGCCGCGGCCGTCAAACGCGTTCGGATTGATGCCTTTGAAGTCGCGGACACGGGGGAGCGCGATGTTGAAGAGACGATCCATGAACTCGAACATTCTGTCGCCGCGAAGAGTGACCTTCACGCCGATCTTCATGCCCTGTCTGACTTTGAAGTTTGCAACGGATTTTCTCGCGGTCGTCGGGACTGCCTTCTGACCGGTGATCATCGTGATTTCGCTGATGATGTTGTCAATCGCTTTCGCATTTTCCTTTGCGTCGCCGGCGCCGACGTTGATCACGATCTTGTCGAAGCGCGGGATCTGCATCGTGCTCGTGTAGGAGAATTTTTTCATCAATGCGGGAGCGACTTCTGCTTTGTAATACTCTTTCAGTCTAGCCATTTTTCATTTCCCTCCGCATTAAAATTCTTTTCCGCATTTTGCACAAACGCGAACTTTTTTGCCATCCACGACCTGAATCTTGGAACGGCGACCTGCTTTGCAGCTCGGGCAGTAAAGCGCCACTTTGTCGGCGTGCATTGCACCCTCGACCTTCATGATGCCGCCTGCTTCGCCCTGCTTTCTGGGTTTCACATGTTTGGTCTGAACATTGACGCCCTCCACGATGACTTTGTGCTCATCGGGAGATACCGCCATCACTTTGCCTTTCACGCCCTTGTCGTCGCCGGAAAGCACGATAACGGTATCATCTTTTTTCACATGAATTTTATTCATTTTCGATAACCTCCATTAAAGTACTTCGGGAGCGAGGGAAAGGATCTTAATGAAGTCCTTTTCACGAAGCTCTCTTGCGACAGGCCCAAAAATACGAGTGCCTCTCGGGGTGTTGTCGTCTTTGATGATCACGGCTGCGTTCTCGTCGAATTTGACGTAGGAGCCGTCAGCTCTCTTCACGCCCTTCACAGAGCGGACGATCACTGCTTTGACCACTTCGCCTTTCTTCGCGGTTCCGCCAGCGGACGCTTTCTTCACGCAGGCAACTACGACATCGCCGATATTGGCATATCTGCGACCGGTTCCACCGAGCACTCTGATGCACATAAGCTCTTTTGCGCCGGTATTGTCGGCGACTTTCATCAATGATTGTTGCTGTATCATTGTGCTTTCCTCCTTAAATATTCACATCTCACAGGTTGCGATAAAACGCTCTAACCTTGCACTATGATTATTTTGCTTTTTCGATGATTTCCACGAGGCGCCATCTCTTGTCTTTCGAAAGGGGTCTCGTTTCCATGATCATGACTTTATCGCCGATATTGCACTCGTTGTTTTCATCGTGTGCTTTGAATTTGACCGTTCTCTTCAAAACTTTGCCGTAAACGGGATGCTTGACGCTGTCCTCGATCGCCACGACGATGGTTTTGTCCATTTTGTTGCTGACGACCTTGCCGACTCTCGTTTTTCTGAGGTTTCTTTCTACTGCTTCACTCATGACTCATACTCCTCTCTATGACGCTTATTCCGCGTCCTTCTCGCGAAGGACCGTCATAACTCTTGCGATGTCTTTTTTGACATCGGCGATTTTGTGGGGATTGTCGAGCTGATTGATCTCATTCTGGAAGCGAAGCTTGAAAAGGTCACTCTTCAATTCTTTGAGCTTGGAGGTGAGTTCAGCGGAAGTCATATTTTTCAATTCGGTAGCTTTCACTGTTTTATGCCTCCTCTTCTACTTCTTTTTTCACGAATTTGCATTTGATCGGGAGCTTATTGGAAGCGAGACGCATTGCCTCTTTTGCTTCCTCTTCCGTCACGCCGTCCATCTCGAACATCACTCTGCCCGGTTTCACAACCGCGACCCAGTATTCGGGAGAACCTTTACCGGAACCCATTCGGGTTTCAGCCGGCTTCTCGGTGATCGGCTTATCGGGGAAGATTTTGATCCAAACCTGACCGCCACGCTTGATATAACGCGTCATAGCGATACGGGCTGCTTCGATCTGGTTGCTAGTGATCCATGCGGGCTCCGTTGCCACCAGGCCGAAGGAACCGTAAGTCACCGTATTGCCTCTCATGGCTTTTCCTTTGAGGCGGCCGCGCTGCACGCGACGATATTTAACTCTCTTTGGCAACAGCATTTCTTCTTCCTCCTTCTCTGGGTTGTCTGGAAGCGTAAGCGCCGCCCTGTCTCGGAGCGCCGGAACGATTGCCGCCGCGACGGTCGCCATCTCTGCGATCGCGTCTGTCGCCGCGTCTGTCACCGCGTCTGTCTGCGGGAGCCGGAACATCCACAACGGAGCCGGTTCTGCCGGAGAGCACTTCGCCTTTATAGATCCAAACCTTTACGCCGATTTTACCGTAGGTCGTGTTTGCTTCCCAAAAGCCGTAGTCGATGTCGGCTCTGAGCGTCTGAAGCGGGATGGTTCCCTCGTGATAATGCTCGCTTCTCGCGATTTCGGCACCGCCGAGACGACCGCTCAGGGAAATCTTGATACCCTTTGCGCCGAGGCGCATCGTTCTGCCGATCGCCTGCTTCATCGCACGACGGAACGCAACTCTCTTTTCGAGCTGTTCCGAAATGGATTCCGCGACGAGCTGCGCGTTCATGTCGGGGCTCTTGATCTCAACGACGTTGACGTTGACCGGCTTGCCCGCGATCTTTTCGAGGGAAGCGCGGAGCTTGTCGATTTCGGAGCCGCCGCGGCCGATGACCACACCGGGTTTCGCGCAGTGGATGACAACCTTGACGCCTGCCGCATTCCGCTCGATTTCGACGGCGGGAATGCCTGCGGGTTTCAGTTTGTCTTTCAGATATTTTCTGATTTTGTAGTCGGAAACGAGCGTATCGCCGAACTCTTGATCATTCGCGAACCATCTCGAATCCCAATCTTTGATGACACCGACACGGAGACCGTGCGGGTTAACTTTCTGACCCATTCTGCTTACCTCCCTTTCAAACTTCTTTTTCCTTAACGACCAGCGTGACGTGGCTGGTTCTCTTAAGGATTCTGTCAGCGCTGCCCTTTGCGCGCGGCATGATTCTCTTCAGAGTCGGGCCGGGGCAAACAAAGCATTCGGAAACGTAAAGTTTGCTGACGTCCATGCTGAAATTGTGCTCCGCGTTCGCGATTGCGCTTTTCAGCAGTTTGACAAGGTATTCACTCGCAGATTTAGGAGTGTTTTTCAAAATTGCCATTGCTGTTCCCGCATCCTTACCTCTGATGAGGTCAAGTACCACCTGTACTTTGCGCGGGGATATTCTGGCATATCTGAGATATGCACGTGATTCCATTTTCATTTTCCTCCCTTCGCATTGGTGCGAGATTAGTTGCCGTTGTTGGATGTCTTGGTGCCTGCGTGGCCACGGAACGTTCTCGTGGGCGCGAATTCACCGAGTCTGTGGCCGACCATGTCCTCGGTCACATAAACCGGAACGTGCTTTCTGCCATCATGAACCGCGATCGTATGTCCGACAAATTCGGGGAATATGACGGAAGCACGCGACCAGGTCTTCAATACCTTCTTTTCGCCCTTTTCGTTCATAGCGCAAACTCTGGAATAGAGCTTCTCTTCGACGAAAGGTCCTTTTTTAAGGCTTCTGCTCATTGTTCTGCTTCCTCCTTATTTACCGTTTCTGTGTTTTACGATGAACTGTTCGGTTCTCGACTTCTTGTTTCTCGTCTTATAGCCGTGCGTGGGCTTGCCCCAAGGCGTCACGGGAGAAGGACGACCGATCGGGGCACGACCTTCACCACCACCGTGCGGGTGGTCGCAGGGGTTCATCACGGAACCACGGACCGTAGGACGAATGCCGAGGTGACGCGTCTTGCCGGCTTTGCCGAGCTTCACGTTCTCGTGCTCAAGGTTGGAAACCTGACCGATGGTTGCGCGGCAGTCCAGGCGAACGAGGCGAACTTCACCGGAAGGAAGTCTGACCTGCGCCATGCCGTTCTCTTTCGCCATCAGCTGAGCCGCGGAGCCCGCCGAGCGGACGAGCTGACCGCCCTTGCCGGGATACAGCTCGATGTTGTAGATCATCGTGCCGACCGGGACGTTCGCGATCGGAAGCGTGTTGCCGGGTTTGATATCGGCGTTAGCACCCGCGTAAACCTTGTCGCCGTCCGTCAGACCGACGGGAGCGATCATATACTTCTTGGTGCCGTCTTCATATTGAAGCAGTGCGATATACGCGGTGCGGTTCGGATCGTATTCGATGCCGACGACGGTCGCCGCGCTATCCGTGAAGTCACGCTTGAAATCGACGATTCTGTATTTCTGTCTGTTGCCGCCGCCTTTGTGACGGACGGTGATTCTGCCGTAGCTGTTTCTACCGGCATTTTTCTTCTTCACCGTGACGAGACTCTTTTCGGGAGAGAACTTCGTGATTTCCGCGAAGTCCGGCACCGTCATATCGCGTCTCGCGTTGGTGGTGGGTTTATACTTAATCGTAGCCATTCTCTTATGCCTCCTTATCAGATCATACCATCAAAGAATTCGATGGTCTTGGAGTCTGCGGTGAGAGTCACGATGGCTTTCTTCCACGCCTTCGTGTATCCGGCATGCACGCCGAGTCTCTTGGGCTTTCTCTTCATGTTGATGGTGTTGACTTTCGCAACCTTCACGCCGAACGCCTCTTCGACCGCACCCGCGATCTCGGACTTCGTCGCGTCCTTCAGGACTTCGAAGGTATAGCACTTTGTCTGGGTGGCTGCAAGGCTCTTCTCCGTGACAACGGGGCGAACGATAATATCGTGAGCGAACTTCATTATGCATACACCTCCATCATTTTTTCTGCGGCCGCCTTTGCCACGACGAACTTGTCGCAGTTCAGGATGTCATACACGTTGAGCGTATTGACGTATGCGACCTTCACGCCGGCGATGTTGCCGAGACTGCGAACGACCATTTCGTCTTTCTCTGCGAGGACGACGAGCGTCTTGCCGCAGGCACCGATCGCGTTCAGCATCGTAGCCATTGCTTTGGTTTTGTATTCCGTCGCGGTGATTGCGTCCACGACGATCATTTCTTCACCGGCGACCTTCGCGGAGAGAGCGCCCTTCATGGCAAGGCGTTTCACCTTCTTGTTCAGGTCGACGTGATAGCTTCTGGGCTTCGGACCGAGTGCGATACCGCCGTGCGTCCACTGAGGAGCGCGGGTGGAACCCTGTCTTGCTCTGCCGGTGCCCTTTTGTCTCCACGGCTTTTTACCGCCGCCGGAAACTTCGGTTCTGGTAAGTGTGGATTGCGTTCCCTGTCTCTGATTGAGAAGATACGCTCTGACTGCGGCGTGAAGGACAGCGGTGTTGACCGTGACGGCGAATACGGAATCCGCAAGTTCGATCGTCCCGACTTCTTTGCCGGTCATGTCTAAAACTTTCATGTTAGGCATCGTCTATTCCTCCTTCTCAAGCTTTCACCGTGTTGCGAATGAACACGATGCCGCCCTTGGCACCCGGAATGGCGCCCTTCACGGCGATAAGATTCTTCTCAGCATCGACTTTCACAACGTCGAGGTTGAGAACGGTCACCTGCTCGTTTCCGTATTGACCTGCCATCTTCTTGTTTTTGAAGATGCGGGACGGAGAGGAGTTCGCGCCCATGGAACCGGGCTGACGATGGACAGGGCCGACACCGTGCGTCATACGGAGCTTGTGGCAACCCCATCTCTTGATGACGCCGGAATAGCCGTGACCTTTGGAAATACCGGTCACATCGACTCTGTCTCCCGCGACGAACGTGTCTGCGGAGATCACGTCGCCGACGTTCATGTCGGCAGCGTTATCCAAACGGAATTCTTTCAGATGTTTTTTGAGTGCGACACCCGCTTTTGCGAAATGTCCTTTTTCCGCTTTGTTCAGTTTTCTCTCGACGATGTCTTCAAAGCCGAGCTGAACGCTGTCGTAGCCGTCGGTTTCGACGGTCTTTTTCTGCGCGACCACGCAAGGTCCCGCTTCGATAATCGTGACCGGGATCACATTACCGACTTCGTCGAAGATCTGCGTCATGCCGATCTTCTTTCCAATGATACCCTTTTTCATTTTGTATCCTCCTAATAAGGTTATTGGTTGACCACCGCCGATGGCGGGCGGGTCAACTTGACCAACCGGATCATACGCGGAAGTAGGATTTTAATTCCCGCACATGCCTTGGCGAAAGCGAAATCTTCCTAAAATTATATATTAGAGTTTGATTTCGATTTCGACGCCGGCCGGAAGTTCGAGCGTCGTCAGCGCTTCGATGGTTTTCTGCGACGGTTTGATCACGTCGATCAGTCTTTTGTGAGTTCTGTATTCAAACTGTTCACGGCTGTCTTTGTATTTGTGAACCGCGCGAAGGATCGTGATGATCTCCTTTTCCGTGGGAAGCGGAATAGGACCGGAAACGGTTGCGCCGTTTCTCTTTGCGGTTTCCACAATCTTTTCTGCTGCCGCGTCGATCAGGGTGTGATCGTAGCTTTTCAGTCTGATTCTGATTTTTTCACTAACTGCCACTTGATTTTGCCTCCTTAAATTATTTTAGTTCGGCGGTCGATGAGCGCGCACGCAAGCCGCGATCATCACGCAACGTCTCCTCCCACCCTGTCGGGTGTTTCCTCTCACCCGAATAAAAAGCCGGTCTGACCGGCACAAATGCACTTTCCTTTTGAGCGGACTGACGCCGCACGCGGCGCAGTATCCGAAAATGCACGGTGGTTTGGCGACGTTGTCGCCCGTTTATCGGACATACTCAGCGGAAATTCCCTGCCAAAGGCAGCAACCTCCCGCTTCATCGCATATCAAGCTTTTCTATTTTACACGAAAACGCGCGCAAAGTCAATATTTTTCGGGAATTTCTCCCGAAAAATTCCCTCCATTTTTATATAGAAATTTTCGCCTTATTTTTGTGCAGTATTCACAAAAATAGAAAATTTTAAAAATTATTTTGTTAATGAGTACAATTCTGTTAGTAATATTTGTAATCAGAACCTATACTGACACATATATAAATAAA
>CALEJO010000116.1 GCA_937898155.1 uncultured Clostridia bacterium
TCAACGTCAGCCCCGGGATGCGGGTCCGGGCTTTTTCCACCAGGCGCAGATAATCGGCGCTGGTATAGCGGCGGTTCATTTCTTTCAGAATTCGGTCGTTTCCGGACTGCACAGGCAGATGGAACTGGCGCGCGATCTTCGGATTCGCCGCGATCGTATCGATAAGTTTATGCGATGCGTCCTTCGGATGGCTCGTCATGAAACGGACGATGAAATCGCCCGGAATTTTGCAAATGCGGTCGAGCAGATCGGCGAAATCGCACGTGCCGTCAAATTCTTTGCCATAGGAATTGACGTTTTGCCCGAGAAGCGTGATCTCGCGGCATCCGCTCTCGACGAGCCCGCGCACTTCTTCGAGGATCGCTTCGGGGCGGCGACTCCGTTCCCTGCCGCGCACGTAAGGCACGATACAATAGGAGCAGAAATTATTGCATCCATACATGATGCTCACCCACGCGCGGAACGGGCTTTCGCGCAAGACGGGCGTCTCCTCGGAAAGGATCGGCGTGCCCGTGTTTGGGACGAAAACACGCTTGTCCTCGGTCAGCACGCGGCAAAGAATCTCCGGCAGACGCCACAGCATCTCCGTGCCGAATACAAAGTCGATATAGGGATAGCTCTTTTTGATTTTCTCGCTCATCGCTTCCTGTGAGACCATACAGCCGCAGATGCCGATGACAAGCGACGGCTTTTTCTCTTTGAGATGCTTATAGCCGCCCGTGATCGAGAGCGCCTTTTGCTCGGCGTGCTCCCGCACGGCGCAGGTATTGACCACGATGACGTCCGCTTCGGACACATCGGTCGTTTTTTCATAGCCCATCGCGTGCAAAACGCCCGCCACGCGCTCACTATCCGCTTCGTTTTGCTGACAGCCGTAGGTGACGACGCACGCTTTTTGCGCCGTGTCGGCGACGAGGGCGCGCACTCGCGCGGTCGCCGCGGTTTGTCTTTCGAGTTCGTCGGGCGTCGCGGGACGCGCCGGCGTTTGGTATCCTGCCATATCGTTCTCCGAAATCGTCTGCGGCGTTTTTCGCCAAAAGACGATATTTTTCCTTATAGTAGATTTATTATAATATAAATCGGGCGGATAGTCAACGATAATCTGAAATTTTCTTTTGTGAAAGCACAGCTGAACGTTTGCACAGACTTTGAGTCGTGTAGGCGCTCCGCGCCAGCAGCGCACTCACCTTTCGCGCGAAGCGCCGGAAGCGAACTCTTTTTACTTCGATCGAGCGGAACGCTCGCGGGCTTTCTTTTTGCAATCTTTTTCTTTGCCCGTCAAAGAAAAAGTTGGCGTTCTCCTTTTCTCGGGAGAAGTTTGTGCAAACTTCGAGCCGAGCAGGCGCTCCGCTCGAAGTTTGCACAAGCTAAATCCCCCTGCACCACAGATCGTTTCTTTTGCCGAGCTTTTCTTTTCGTAAAGAAAAGCGGGGCGTTCTATGCGAAAATCTCCGCGATCTGCACGGCGTTGAGCGCCGCGCCCTTGCGAAGCTGATCGCCACAACAGAAAAGCGTGATCGCCGTTTCCTCCGCGAGATCGCGGCGCACGCGACCGACGAGCACGAGGTCTCTGCCGGACGCGTCGAGCGGCATCGGATAACGCCGGCGCGCGGGATCGTCCACGAGCGCGCACCCCTTTGACGACGCGATTGCCTGCCGCGCGAGCGAAAGCGGGATCGGCGTTTCCGTTTCTACCGTGATCGCCATCGAGTGGCACCGCAAAATCGGCACGCGCACGCACGTGCAGGAAACGCGAAGAGACGGCGCGTGCAGAATCTTGCGCCCTTCGTATAACAGCTTCTTTTCCTCCGCCGTCCAGCCGTCTTCGTCAAACGCGCCGATCTGCGGGATCAAATTGCCCGCGATCGGATACGGAAACGGCGAAAGCGCATCCGTTTCTCCGCGCGTCTCTGCTTCCAGCGCCGCCATACCGCCCGCCCCCGCGCCGGAAACCGCCTGAAACGTCGTCACGCGAAGCGATCGGATCGGCGAAAGATGCGAAAGCCCTCCGATCGCCGTCAGCGCGAGGATCGTCACGCAGTTCGGGTTCGCGATGATGCCGTGGTGGCAGAGCGCGTCCGTCGCGTTCAGCTCCGGCACGACGAGCGGCACGTCATCGTTGAGCCGAAACGCGCTCGCGTTGTCGATATAGAGTGCCCCCGACGCACGGATCGCGGGCGCAAACGCGCGCGAAACCGTCGCCGACGTGGCGCCGAACACAAAATCCAACCCCGTGAACGACGCTTCCGTCGCCTCGCAAACGGGGACGGATTCCCCCGCGAATTCGATCGTTTTTCCCGCGCTTCGCGCGCTCGCCAGCGGAAACAGCGTCCCGACGGGAAAGTGCCGCTCCTCCAAAACCCGAATCATCTCCTGACCCACGGCGCCCGTCGCGCCGAGGACGCCGACCTTATAAACCCGCATGCTTCTCCTCCATCATCAAAATTCTGCGTGCCGCTTCCTCGATCTCCGCCCGCGCGGCAAACGCGGAAAAGCGCACGTATCCCTCCCCGCCCGCACCAAACCCGACGCCGGGCGTCGAGATCATGCCGTATTCCGCCAGCAAATGCGCAAACCACGCCCACGAATCGAACCCGTCCGGACAGCGCACGAACAGATACGGCGACTGCTCACCGCCGACAAACGCGATACCGCGCCACCGAAGCACGTCGGAAAGGATGCGGGCATTTTCGCGATAATACGCGATCTGCGCTCGACTTTCCCGCACGCCCGCTTCCGAAAGCGCCGCCTCCGCCGCGCGTTGCGTGACGTAAGACACCCCGTTAAAGGTCGTTGCCTGATACCGCATCCAAAGCGCGCGCGGCACGCCGCCCGCGAGCGATTTCGGCACGACCGTCCATCCGCACCGCACCCCCGTGAAGCCCGCGCT
>CALEJO010000117.1 GCA_937898155.1 uncultured Clostridia bacterium
CGCCTTGCGGTTCGCGATCACGAACTCCTCCGTCGCCGCGGCGCCCTGCCAGACGTCCGAGTCGAACGACTCGCCGAGCCCCGCCGTGGCAAACCGCACACAGTCTGCCGGCGTGGAATCGACGGAGAACGCCCTGACGCCCGAAAGAACGTCGGCGCGTTTGACCTCGAAGGGATTATGGATGTCGATGCCGTGGCTTTTGCCGCTTTGCTCCCTGTATTTGCCGCGACGATCCTTGCTTCGGCGCGACGACCGTCACGCTCCCGAGCTTTTTTGCCCACGCGGCGAGCGTGAGAATTCCCTCGGCAAAGATGCCGTCATCGTTGGTAATCAGTATTTTCATAGCCACCCCTCGTTTTGTTCCTTGTAGTCGCGGAGCAGTGCGTCCGCGTCCCGCAAAAGGGCTTTCCGCTCCTTTTTGGAATAGACCGTCGCACCGCTGGCACAGGCGTGCCCGCCGCCGTGATAGCGCGTGGCGAGCTCCTGCACGGTGACGAAGCGCGAGCGAAGCCGCACGCGAATGGTTTTGTCGGGATATTCGATCAGCGCGAGCCAGATGAGACTGCCCTTGATGCCGTCGAGAAACCCGATCGCCGTGCTGGCTTCCTCGGTGGTCAGATGCAGGCGGCGCTGGGTGGCGCGGCTGATGTCCAGATACGCGACGCCATGCTCGGTCATTTTCATCCGTTTCAGCATCGCCGCCTGATATTTCAGATGCGAGTAGTCGCTGAGATAGAGATGCGCGAACAGCGTTTCTGTGTCGATGCCCTGATCGAGCATCCGTGCGGCGAGGCGCAGGGTGTCACCGGACGTGCCGTCGTAGCGGAAACGGCCGGAATCCGTCACCATGCCTGCGTAAAGGCAGGTCGCCGCCTCGGCGTCGATGCGGAGCTCGTCCGCGAACGCGTCATAAAACGCCGCGATCATTTCGCAGACGGACGAACGGAAATCCTCCACCCATGAGAGATCGCCGTAGGGCTTGTCGTCGATGTGGTGGTCGATTTTGATGAGCTTATCGCAGAGCGAATATTTGGTATTGGAGATGCGATCGACGGTGCCGGTATCCAATACGACGCCGAGCGCGCCCGCGTAAAGCGCGTCGTCGAGCGGAGCATCCTCGGTGCCGAGAAACGCCATGTAGTCGGCGTAGTCCTCGTTCACGACGTAGATTTCCTTTTCGGGGAAGGAGAGGGAAAGGATGCGCTTGAAACCGAGCGTCGAGCCGACGGCATCGCCGTCGGGGCGGGCGTGGCGCATAAGGATGATGCGCTCATAAGCGCGAATGGTGTCGAGAATTTCTCTCATGATCGGTTCATTCATGGTCTGCCTCCGTCAAATGATTCAGTTCGTCGAGCAGTTGCATCGCTTCCGCGCGGTCGCGGAGCGTGGCGCCGCTCGCCTTGATATGTCCGCCGCCGCCGTGCGCCACGGCGATCTGATTGACGTTATATTGGCTCGACCGCAGCTCGCAAAGCACGCCCTCGTCGGTCTCCGTGAAGTTTGCCCAAATTTCGATGCCGCGAATATCGGACATCGTATTGACCATGCCGCGCGAGATGCCGAATGTGTCGAGTGGGAGCGCCGCGGCTTCCTCTTTCGTGGTATAGAGGAACGCGACGCCGTTCGGCGTCGTTTGGATTTTCAGAATGAACTGCGCGCGCAGTTTCATAAAGGTGAGGTCGTCCGCGTAGAGATTGCGGTAAATGTCCGCCGTCTCGAACGGCTGTTCCATCAGGAACGCCGCGCGGCGGAACGTCTGCGCGGTCGTCGAGTCGTAGCGGAAGCGACCGGAGTCGGTCACCATGCCCGTGTAGAGCGATTTTGCCGCGAGGGGCGAAAGGCGAAGTCCGCATTCCATCGCAAATGCCGTCACGAGCCCGCAACAGCTTTCGTAGGACGAGTCGATGACTTCGATGTCGGTGATTTTTTCGCAGAACAGATGGTGGTCGATCCGCGCGGTCGCGGCGGCGTTTTGATAGCGCGTATCGCTGACAAGCGCGCTCGACGCGGTGTCGAGCACAATGGCGAGCGCACCGTCATACGCGGCATCGGGAATGACGTCGGGCGCGGAATCCTCCATGAACGCGTAGCGCTTCGGCTCGTCACCGACGGCGTAGACTTCTTTTCCGGGGAAGTTTTCGAGAAGAATATGTTTCAGCCCGACCTGACTGCCGATCGCATCGCCGTCGGGATTCAGATGGCGGTGCAGAATGATGCGGTCGTGGGTGCGGACGGCTTCTAAAAGAGATTCAAACATGGCGGCTCCTTTTCAGTCAAAATAACCTTTGTAGACGATCTTATATTTGCTGTCGGGGAAGAAGAAATGATGCAGGTCGATGAAATAGTCGTCCGTCATACTGGCGATGTAATCGACGATGAGCTGGTTCGGCTCGGTCTCGCGGTAGGGAATCGTCCGCTTGCGGGCGTTCTCCTCGACATAGAGGATATGATGCGACCAGATCGGCGATTCCTTGTTGCCCTTGTTCAGATCGTCGAGCAGTTTTTCGTAAATTTCCTCCATCATCGGCTGGACCGTGGCGTCGAAGCGGGATTGCTCGACGTTGTTTTCATAGATGACGGCGTAGTTATCGCTTTTCAGCCGTTTGAGCGCGTCGAAATGCTCCGCGTCCATTTTGATATAGGGCTTGCCGTAGCTGTTTTCGATGATATTGACAGTGAGATTATTGATGATATCGGCGCTGACGGAGGCGATGCCGCCCTCGGGGAACGCGCCCTCGGTGATCATTTTCGTGCGCATCGCGTCTTGGCGGTCTTTGCCGAGATAGGCGATGATGTCGGAGATGCGGACGACGCATCCTTCGAGCGTCGAGGGGATCAGCTTGCGTACACACGCTTTGTCGCGGTAGCACGATTCGATGCGCGCATCGAATTCCGCGAAATCGCGGAGCGGGGCAGGGCGGTATTCTTCCAGCTCCAGCTCGCCGTCGTGGCAGGCGATGCCGTCGAGCGTTTGCAGGGAGAGATTATAGGGGAAGATGCCGTCCAGCACGCGGACGGAATGGATGTTGTGGCTGAAATGTCTGCCCGTATGTTCGCAGTAAATGCGGTCGAGATATCGTTCGCCCGCGTGGCCGAACGGGGTGTGCCCGATGTCGTGCCCGAGCGAGATCGCTTCGATCAGATCGAGGTTCAGATTGAGCGCGCTTCCGATCGTGCGTGCGATGCGGGAAACGAGCTGCACGTGCAGGCTCCGGCGCGTCAGGTCGTCGTTTTTGAAGAACGAAAAGACCTGCGTTTTGTCGGTATAGCGGTTGTAATAGGGACAATACAGAATATTGTCCGTGTCATAAACGAACGGCGGACGCCAGACGCTCACCTTGTTCGGATTCAGCGTGGTCCGACGGACGGCGTTTTGATTGTCAAACGCGAGATGGGCATAGGAACCGTCTGCTTTTTCCCGCTCCATCAGGCGCAGAACGGACTCGGAAACCTGTTCGTATTTCGGCATAAGATACCTCCAAAATGAGTTGTTTTTTCGAGTTTTTCGGTTTGTATGATTAGGGCTTGGGTTGCGTATCGGTTTTGGATGTGCTCGGAAAAAGTAATTTGTTTTTGAGTTTCAGAAGGACACCGGTCAGAAGATCGAACACGAAAGATGCCGCGAAACAGAGAAGCAGTCCCCACAGCATCACGAGAATCGGGTTCTGCGGCAGATACAGGATGGGCTGGAAAAGCGACTTGCAGGGGTTAAAGAAGATGCAGGAGACAAACCACATGAGCATCGAATATTTGCCGATGAAAAAGAGAATTTTCGGCGGATGTTTCCACCCGATGCTCTTTGACAGATTGACTGTCAGATAGATAAACGCCGGCGCGTAAATCGCGTCTATGCTGACGCTGAGAGAGAAAACTCCCGCAAAGCCGATCGAAACGTCCGGCGCCCAAAGCCGCCCCATCGGGACGAGCAGAAGCATCAGACTCCAAATCACGATGTTCATCCATTTCCGTTTGAGGAGGGCATCGTTGATGTTTTGTATTTTCGGGAAAAACCGATATTCGGCAAAGAGATATCCCGTCAGAATGCAGGGAAACCACCGCTCCGTGTTCCAAAGCGTTTCCCGGATGATGTCGCTTGGAATAAAATGCGCGAGCAAACGGAACGCGAGCGGGGCGCCGATATACGCGATCAGCAAATCGACGTGAATATTTTTCGACATGATTTTGGTGAGGCAAGGAAGGACCAACATAGAGATCAGATAAAACGCGACATACCAGCAAAATACCATCGTCGGACGGGAAAGCGCAAAGCACTCTTTGACGAAGTTGCCGACCGTATATTGCCGATATCCTCCGCAGACCGCGATCAACGCGAAAACGAAAAACACGCACCAATAGGAAAGGAGAAGATCGCTTATTTTTTTCAAGGAATACCGAAACGTCTTGCTTTGGCGAAACGCGTAAAAATATCCGGTGAGAAAGCAAAAGATCGGAACGCACAGTTCAAACGGCGCTCGAAAATAGGGCGCGATCGTTTCCATGAACGGATATTCGATCCCGTCGAGCCACCATTCGGGGAACGTAAAGAAATGATGCAAAAACATCATGATTAGCGCGATCCCTTTGATGACGTTGGTCGTGAACTTATCAAAATACGGCTCGCCGATGCCGGCGCTTACGGGTTTGCTCATTTTTTCTCCTCGTGAATCGAAAGCTGTCGTTTCCTATATATGATTATGCCAAAAGGATCAGCAGAATCCCCAAAACAAGTTGGTGTGCCGGATAGTAAATGTAAAAGA
Organism: uncultured Clostridia bacterium; assembly: GCA_937898155.1. GTDB lineage: Bacteria > Bacillota > Clostridia > Oscillospirales > CAG-272 > QALR01. Next base: position 4,758 of record CALEJO010000117.1, read on the forward strand.
ACCATTTTCCGAACGTCCCGCCTTTTCCTTTCTTTCCGTTAGAGTCTGGAAATATAGTTTTTCAGATTGCGGGTATAGAGAAACCCGTCCGCGATCATATACGCCATCAGCGGGAACGTGATCCGCCCGACGATGCGAAACGCGAGCCAGATCGCAGAGCCGGACGTGAAAAAGCATCCGGCAACGTGATCCATCGTCATGGCAATGATGGCGAGGAATTTCAGCCATTCCCGATTCATGATTTTGAATTCGTTTTCTTTCATAAATGATCTCCGAATTGCGTTTTGTTCGATTTTAAGAGGCCACCTTGAAACATTTGACGAGATCCGCGTCGCCCTTTGCAATTAACGGGATCGCAAGAATGGCGACTTGAATCCAATTTTGGGAAGCAATTGCCGCAATCAACTCCGGATATTTTGCCGGATCTACTGTGCCTAAAACCGCTTGTCCAAATGCTTGCCAATTGACTCCGCCGCTTACTTCTTCCAATTCCTTTTCGGTTAATTCTTTGAAATCCGACATCATGGTTTCTCACTTTCTCATATATTTTTTATTTGCTTCGATTTTTGTGTTGACATCAAAACCACGCACTCCACGTGGTTCGACAGGCCGAGATTGATGTCAGATTTTTGCCGTGTACGGGGGAACA
>CALEJO010000118.1 GCA_937898155.1 uncultured Clostridia bacterium
GGAAACGGTGTTGCGCGTTTCAAAGAGGAAGAAGAGGAGGATCGCCCACAGCGAGACGTTGCAGAGAATCCGATTGGCGTCCTGATATTGATAGTTGGGATTGGCGTAAGAAGAAACGGCATAGAAAAGCGCCCAAAGCGCCGGGAAAAACGACAGGATTTTGCAACTGCGTTTGCCTGCCCGTTCGACGGATGCGCTTGCGATAAAATACGCTGCGGACGGAATGAGGCACAGGAACGACAGCAGAAGCGTCACGCGGTCAAACGCGCGGATGCCGCTGCCGAAGCCGAGATCTTTGGCGTAGTAGAGCAGGTCAAGCAGAGCGACGGCGAGAAAAACGGAGCCGAGAAACGCGCTGGCGACCACGGAAAGCTGGTTGCCGGACGGCGAATAGGGAGCAAACGCGGTTTTTCGCGTCAATAAATACGAGGTGAAAAGCAAAACGGCGACGCCAAATATGGCAAAACCGAGCCCTTTGAGCGAACGCGCGGCATCTTCCGCGTATTCGCCGAGATACGGATCGAACCAGCGATAGAGCAGAACCGTGCGCCAAACGGCAAACGCGATCCCCGCGCCGAATGCGAAAACGATATAGGCGATCAGATGATTCTTTTTCATGAAAAACCTCTTGCAATCAGATCTTTTCGGTCGTTTGAGAACAGTATATCGGATCTTTGTGAAAAAATTGTTTCCGAACTATGGAAAAACGGAAAATTTCATGCTCACGCGTTCTGCTTTTTTCTTTTTTTGAAGAGCGAGAAGAGCACGACCAAAACGAGCGCGGCGGCAAAGCAAAGAAGCCCGCTTGTCATCAGTTTTGCGGAAAGAGAAGTCCAGCAGACGTTGATCACCGAGAACAGCACATCCGCGCCTTCGAATCCTTTCGCCATCCGCAGGATGGCTTCGATGGGAAGTCGGGAAACGATCACGAGAATGCCGCCGGACAGCGCAGAGGCGAGTCCCATAAAGAGAAGCGGGAGGCGGAAGCTCAACGTCAGAAGCGCCATCAATAAGTAGAAGATCAGCGCAGTCCCCGCGACGAGCCAAACGGCGAGCGAGCTTCGCAGAACGCGGAACGCAAAATCGATCAGGTCGGCTTTCTGCAAGGGCAGTTCGTCCTCGGCGGACGGATCGGAGGCGGCGACTTCGTCGAGCGCGGGAGATTCCCCGAGGATCATATCGCCGAACAGATGATTCAAATCATCCGCGCGGAGACCAATCGCAAACGCGGCGAGCTCGGCGAGCGAAAGTCCTGATGCCGGCGGCGTTTTCCCGCTTTCCTCCGCGAGTTTTCGGATCGACGCTTCAAAATCCTCCGGCGTCTTCCCGCTTTCGGTCAGCGCATGAAGAATGGCGTCATCGAACGGCTCGGGATCGGCTTCGATCGCGGCGGTCAGCTTGCCTGTCACGTCAACGGGCGTTCCGTCCGCTTTCAGCGCGCCGATCAGCGATTCCGCCATGATTTCGCCGACAACCCTTGAAAGCGCCGGCACGTCGAGGAGCGCCGTGACCGTCTCGGTCGGCAGGGACAAATCGGAATCGGAAAGCGCGCTTGCGATGGCGTTTTGCACCGCGGAACTGCCGAGAAGCACAGAGGCGATGTCGCCTGCGACCGTTTTCAGCGTGTCGGGCTTTTCTTCGAGCTTTTTGCCGAGGCGATCCAGAAGCGCGCCGGAGAGATCCTCCGGCGTTTCGGTCAGAATCTGATTGATGCCGGAAAGCGTGTCCGAAGCCATGTCCGCGATCACGTCGGGAAGCACCTCTTTCACAGAGGGCAGGTTCAAAATTTCCTTGACGGTTTCGACGGGCAGAAAATCGACGGCTCCGGCGATCGTTTCGGCGACGCTTTCCTGCGTTTTTTCGTCAGAAAGCATTTCTTCCGTGACGGCACGGATGTTGTCTTCCGAGAAAAAGCCGACCACATTGACAAGGAGCAGGGAGGTGGTCAGCAAGGTGACGAGCACGATCGTCAGCGCGGTGGAAACGATGGAGCCGAGAAATCGGATGAGTGTCATAATGTTTCTCCTTTTTATGTTTATGTATGTTTTTTATGATCATCCGAAAATGGCGCGGGCGTTTGCCACTTCCGTTTCGCAGAAAGTCGGATACTCCATTTGGAGGATCGACGCGGCTTTCTCCGCGGTGAAATGTAAATACCCGCTGTGATTGACGCTTCCGCGCATCGGCACGGGTGCGAGGTAGGGGCAATCCGTTTCGACGAGGATGCGATCGCGCGGCGTCGCCGCGACGGATTCGAGGATTTTGGCGGCGTTTTTGAATGTGATCACGCCGGAAAAGGAGATATACCACCCCATTTTGACGTAATCGCGCACGAATTCGGCGGAAACACTGCAACTGTGGATGATACCGCGCACGCGACCTTCATAGGAGCGGATGACGTCCATTGTGTCGCCGTGCGCTTCGCGGTCGTGGATGATCACGGGCGTTCCCGTTTCGGCGGCGACGTCCATTTGCGCGCGGAAAAAGCGCATCTGCGTTTCGCGGTCGGAAAAATCATAGTAATAATCGAGCCCGATCTCGCCGAGCGCGACGACCTTTTTCTGACGCAAAAGCGACGATAATTCCGTCATCGCGTCGTCAAGAGACGGGACCTTGCCGCACTCGTGCGGATGAATCCCCGCCGCCGCATAGACGGCGGGATTTTTTTCGGCAAGGGCAAGACACGCGTGCGAATCCGGCAGATCGCTCGCGGCGCACAGCACGCCGCAGATATCGCCCGCGAGCGCGTCGGCGAGAAGCCCCGTTTCGCGGAGCTTCTCGTCGGTATAATGCGCGTGCGTATCGAATAAAAGCGGGGCGCTCATGCCTGCGCTTCTTTTTCGGCGGCGATCTCCGCGAGCTTTTTCGCCTCGTCGATGCGGGCGAACAGCACGCTTTGCTCGCCGACCTCGGCGCCGCTCTTCGTGAGTCCGAACGTGGCGGCGGAATCGAACTCGTCGATCGGATTGCCGAGCGCGGCGAGAATTTTCGCTGAGGAGGTCGGCATCACGGGCGCGAGCAGGATCGCGGCGATGCGGAGCGATTCGAGCAGATTATACATCACGGTGCCGAGACGTGCCTTCTGCGCTTCGTCTTTGGCGAGTGCCCACGGCGCGGTCTCGTCGATATATTTGTTGGCACGGCGGAGCAGGGAGAAGACGGCGTCGAGCGCGTCGGCGGCGTGGAACGTGTCCATATTGGCGGTGAAGCCGTCGTAGGCGGCTTTGGCTTCCGCTTTCAGTTCGGCATCGGTGCCCTCGTCGCTGGCGGGCGCGGGAATTACGCCGCCGAAATATTTCTTCGTCATCGCCACCGTGCGGGAAACAAGGTTGCCGAGCGTATTGGCGAGGTCCGTATTATAACGCCCGATCACGGCTTCGTAGGTGATCGTGCCGTCGTTGGCGTAGGGCATTTCCGCGAGCAGATAATAGCGCACGCCGTCAAGCCCGAAATGACGGATCAGATCGTCCGCGTAGATCACGTTGCCGCGGGATTTGCTCATTTTGTCCATGCCGGAGAGCATCCAGGGGTGCGCGAAGATTTTTTCGGGAAGCGGCTCGCCGAGCGCCATGAGAAAGATCGGCCAATAGATCATATGGAACCGAATGATATCTTTGCCGATGACGTGCAGATCGGCGGGCCAGTATTTTCGATAGTTTTCGCCGGCGCCGTCGGGCGAATAGCCGAGCGCGGTGATATAGTTCGTCAGCGCGTCGAGCCAGACGTAGGTGACATGCTTCGGATCGGTGACGACGGGAATTCCCCATGTGAACGACGAGCGGGAGACACAGAGGTCTTGAAGTCCCGGCTTCAAGAAGTTATTGACCATCTCTTTGCGGCGGGATTCCGGAACGATGAAATCGGGATGCTCCTCGATATACTGCATGAGGCGATCCTGATATTTGCTCATTTTGAAGAAATACGCTTCTTCCTTTTCGCGTTTCAGCGGGCGGCCGCAGTCGGGGCAGATGCCGCCCTCTGCCTGCGTGTCGGTGAAGAACGCTTCGCACGGCTCACAATACCAGCCCTCGTAAGCGCCCTTATAGATATCGCCCTGTTCCAAAAATTTCGTAAAGATTTTCTGCACGGCATCGACGTGATAATCGTCGGTCGTGCGGATGAAATGGTTGTAGCTGATGCCGAGCAGATCCCACATTTCGCGGATCTGTCCGGCGACGCCGTCCACGAATTCCTGCGGCGTTTTGCCGGCGTCTTTCGCGCGGTTTTCGATCTTCTGTCCATGCTCGTCGGTGCCGGTGCAGAAGAAAACGTCGTAGCCCTGCGCGCGTTTATAGCGCGCGATCGCGTCGGCGATGACGGGATCGTAGACGTTGCCGACGTGCGGCTTGCCGGATGCGTAAGCGATGGCGGTGGTGATGTAAAAAGGCTTCTTGTCCATATTATACTCCTTTTCCCCGAATGAAAGGGATGACGGGCATTAGCCCGCAATATGACTATACTATACCACACATGCCGATCGGATGGCAAGCGCACAACCCCGATTGCGACAAGAAGGTGTACATTGTACGCCAAAACCACGGCATACGGGCATCGCTTACACAA
>CALEJO010000119.1 GCA_937898155.1 uncultured Clostridia bacterium
CGCAATTCTGCCATTCTCGTTTCGTTGCCGGTATTCTGGCGGGCATTCTCCGACAGCGCTTCTTCGGCGGCTTCGACCTCTTCCGCCGCCTTCCCGGCTTTCGCCGAGAGCGCACGCATCGCGCGTTCCGCTTGCGCATAGTTGCCGGAAACCTTCTCCCATTCGGCTTTCGCGTTCGACGCCGTCGCTTCCGACACGCGAATGCGGGCGTTCGCCGCCCCGATCTCCGCGCGCAGATGCTCTACGTCGTTTTCCGAAAGCTTGATCTTTGCGTCATTTTCGTGAAGCGCGGTCGTCAGTTCCAGCACCTTTGCGGAGAGCTTCTCGCGCTCGATCTGATTTTCCGTGCTCTCCTCGTGCGTCCGCTCCTCGCTCGCTTCCAGAGAAGCGCGCGTTTCGTCCGCTTCGTCGAGCTCCGCTTTCGAAAGGATCAGCTTCGAGGAAAGCTCGTCCGTGTCGGTTTTCGCGTTGTCGATATCGTAAAGCGAAAGCGAAATGTCGATCGCCATTTTCGCGTCGCGGATTTCGAGATACTTTTTCGCCTTTTCCGCGTCCTTTTCGAGCGGTCCGACGCGCTCGCCGAGCACGCCCGCGATATCTTCGAGCCGGACGAGGTTTTCGTTCGTCGCGTCCAGCTTGCGCGTCGCTTCCGTCTTCTGGAAGCGATAGCGCGCGATACCCGCCGCCTCCTCAAAAATGGCGCGGCGTTCGTCGTTTTTCTGCGAGATGATCTCCGCGATCTTGCCCTGCCCGATGATCGAATAGCCGCCCTTGCCGAGACCGGTATTCATAAACAGATCGTTGATGTCGCGCAGGCGCGCGGGTTTGCGGTTGATGAAATATTCGCTATCGCCGACGCGGTAGTAGCGCCGCGTCACCGAGATTTCGTCATATTCCGCCATCGAGAGGATTTTGCCGTCTTCTTCGGTATTGTCAAACGTCACCGTGACCTCGGCATACCCCATCGGACTGCGTTTCTGCGAGCCGGCGAAGATCACGTCTTCCATTTTCGTGCCGCGGATGCTCTTGGTGGACATTTCGCCGAGCACCCAGCGCATCGCGTCGGAAATATTCGATTTTCCGCTTCCGTTCGGCCCCACGACGACCGTGATGCCGCGGTCAAAGGAAATGACCGTTTTGTCCGGAAATGATTTGAATCCTTGCAGTTCCAGCGTTTTTAAGCGCATTGTCGATTCCGTTCCTTTCTGGAAATGATGTCTTTCTGTCAAACTACGATATAGTTTTTCAGCGCGTCCTCCGCGGCGGCGATCTCCGCTTTCTTTTTGCTCGAACCGATGCCGCGTCCCATCGCGTTATTGTCGATGCGCGCTTCGCACTCGTATCGCTTGTCGTGATCGGGCCCGCTCTCGGAGACGATCACGTATTTCAGCTCGCCGTCCGCCGCCTGCACGATCTCCTGTAATTTCGATTTCGGATCGATGATCGGATGCGTGGCGCGCACGTTCGCGATCTCCGTTTCGATCAGAGGGCAGACGAATTTTGCCACCGTATCGAGATTCTGCCCCGCATCGAGGTAGATCGCCGCGAGAAGCGCCTCGAACGCGTTTTCGAGGATCGTGTCTTGATCGCGTCCGCTGATCTCCTGCCCGTGACCGAGCAGCAGATAGTCGCCGAGTCCGATCTTCCGCGCAAAGCCCGCGAGCGACGAGGTGCAGACTACGTCGGAGCGGATCTTCGTTAGAATTCCCTCGGGATCGTCCGGAAAATGCAAGAAGATATAGCCGCTCGCCAGCACCGACAGAACGGAATCTCCGAGAAATTCCAACCGTTCGTTGGAGTTGTTTTCTTTTTGCTTATGCTCGTTGACATAGGAGGAATGCCGCATCGCTTCCGTCAGGATCGACCGATCGGAAAACGTATAGCCGATCGTCGCTTCGAGATGGCTCAAATCGCGCGGCAACGGGATTTTCTTTTCCATGAAATTGCTCTCTTTCTTTTATTCGGCGGATGGCGTCAGCGTTTCCGCTTTGGCTTCGATCTCCGCGATTACGCCCGTTTCGGCGTAGGTGATTGCCTGCCGGATCGCGCTTTTGAACGCCACGGCGTCGGAGCCGCCGTGCGCCTTGATGACCGGCTTTGCCAAGCCGAGGAACGGCGCGCCTCCGTATTCTCTCGCGTCAAAGAAACGCGTGAAGGAGCGGAGCTTTTCTGCCACATCGGGGGAAACCTCGCTCGCATCCCCAAAGATGCCCGCGACCTTGCCCGTCAGATATCGGCAGAGCCCCTCGCTCGTTTTGAGGAGGATATTGCCCGTGAAGCCGTCGCAGATCAGCACGTCGCAGACGTCGAACGGAATCTCTTTCCCCTCGACATTGCCGATGAAACGGATATCCTGCATTTCGGAGAGCAGGCGATGCGTATCCACGTAAAGCGGCGTGCCCTTGTGGGCTTCCGCTCCGTTATTGAGCAGTCCGACGCGCGGCGAAGCGACGCCGAACACTTTTTGGATATAGACGGAGCCTAGATAGGCGAATTGCGTCAGATAATCGGGCGTCACCGTCACGTTGGCGCCGCAATCCAGCAGAAAGACGGGGTTGGAATACGGCAGGATCGTCGCAAGCGCCGCGCGGCGAATACCCGAAATCCGATGCACGATCAGCGTGGCAGCGGTGAACAGCGCACCCGTGTTGCCTGTCGAGACCATCGCGTCGCCTGCGCCGTCGGCGAGCAGGCGGACTGCCTTCGTCATCGAAGATTCCTTATGCGCGCGCAGAACGCTCGTCGGCTCGTCCTCCATCGTCACCACGTCGTCCGCGTTCACGATTTCACACGCGCCGGACGCTCCCTCTGCCGCTAGCGCCTCGCGGAGCTCGGCTTCCCTGCCGACCAGCACGATCTCCGTGCCATATTCCCGCATCGCCGCCACGGCACCGCGCACGAGTTCTGCCGCAGGGTTGTCTCCGCCCATGACGTCGAGAATGAGTTTCATATTCGCACATCCTTTCGCAGATGATAATAAACCATAATACCCTATAATAAATTTATTATATCTCTTTTCTTCTTTCATTGCAAGATGAAAATGAAAAAATGACCGTGATTTTTGCAAAATCAACGGTCATTTTTCGATTCGGTTCATTCCGATTTGTCGCTTTTCGCGGTTTCCTTGTAGGTGCAATCCTTATTCATGCAGACAAGCGTGCCTTTTCCCTTTTTGAGCAGGAGACGCGAGCCGCATTTCGGGCAGGTCCGCTCCGTCGGCTCATCCCAGACGGAGAAATCACATTCGGGATAGCGCGAGCAGCTGAAAAAGATCGCATGGTTGCGGCTGTATCCCTTGACGACGGGCGCACCGCACTTCGGGCAGCTCACGCCGATCTCCTCACGGATCGGTTTCGTATATTTGCATTTCGGGAAATTCGTGCAGGCGTAGAATTTGCCGAAGCGGCTCTTGCGAATGACAATGTCGCCGCCGCAGAGCTCGCATTTGAGATCGGTCTTCTCCGGCGCTTCTTTTTCTTTTTTCACGCCGCCGTCGAGCGGCTTCGTGTTTTTACATTCGGGGTAGCCCGGGCACGCGGCGAATTTGCCGAAGCGGCCCGTTTTGATGATCATGCGTCTGCCGCATTTTTCGCAGATCAGATCGGATTCTTCGACAGGAAGCGCGACTTTATTTTCCTTGACGTGCGCCGTCGCGGTTTTCAGCGTCTGCGAAAAATCGCCGTAAAAGTCCGTCAGCACGTGCTCGAACGTATCATCGCCGCTGGCGATTTCGTCGAGCTCCGTTTCCATATTTGCCGTGAATTTATAATCCACGATCTCGGAGAAGTTTTTCTTCATCAGCGCGACCGTCGCCACACCGAGCGGCGTCGCTTTGAGCATCTTTTTGTCGCGCTCGATATAGCCGCGGTCGAGGATCGTCGAGATCGTCGGCGCGTAGGTGCTCGGACGCCCGATGCCCTTTTCTTTCAGGAATTTGATCAGCGCCGCTTCGTCGAAATGGGTAGGCGGCTCCGTGAAATTCTGCTCCGACTTGATCGAATCGAGCGGCAAGGTCTCGCCCTCGACGAGGTCTTTCAGCTTCGACGTTTTGTCGGTGTCTTCCTCCTCGGAATACGCGATCTTATAGCCCTTGAAGAGCAGAACGCTCTCGCCGAGCTTAAAGCGGTATCCCGCGCTTTCGACGTCGGCATCGACCGCGTCGTATTCGGCGTTTTTCATCTGGCTCGCGACAAAACGATCCCAAATGAGCTTATAAAGTTTATACTGGTCGGACGTGAGCGAGCCCTTGATCTGTTCGGGCGGGAATTCCATGCTCGCGGGGCGGATCGCCTCGTGCGCGTCCTGCGCGTCGGTCTTGCTCTTATAGAAATGGCGCTTCTGCGGATAGAAGGCGTCCCCGTAGCGCTCGCGGATATAGCGCTCGGCGGCGTCCGCCGCTTCGTCGGAGATGCGGAGCGAGTCCGTTCTCATATAGGTAATGATACCGTGCGTGCCGCTCGCGGTGCCGAGATTGACACCCTCGTAAAGCTCCTGCGCCACCTTCATCGTCCGTTTGGACGCGAAGCCGAGGCGCTTTGCCGCTGCCTGTTGCAGAGACGACGTCTCGAACGGCGGCTCGGGGCTTTTCGTTTTCTTTGATTTTTTCAGCTTGGTCAGAACGAACGGCGCTTTTTCGCACGAGGAAACGATGGCTTGCGCCTCGTCACCGGTTTTCAGCTCCGTTTTTCCGTTCGCGTCGCCGACGAAATGGGCGACGGCTTTCTGATTTTTGCCGACTTTCAGCGTCGCGTCGATCGTCCAGAATTCTTCGGGGACGAATTTTTCGATTTCCGCGTCGCGCTCCACGATGATGCGCGTGGCAACGGATTGCACGCGGCCCGCGGAAAGTCCGCTTTTGACGGTTTTCCAGAGATAGGGGCTGAGCTGATAGCCGACGATGCGGTCCAGCACGCGGCGCGCCTGCTGTGCGTTGACGAGATTCATGTCGATCGCGCGCGGATTGTTGATTTCGGAAAGCACGATCTTCTTCGTGATTTCGTTGAACGTCACGCGGGTGGCGCGTTCCGGCTCGATGCCCAGCACCGTCGCCAGATGCCACGCGATGGCTTCGCCCTCGCGATCAGGGTCCGTCGCAAGATAGACTTCGTCCGCCGCTTTGGCATCTTTTTTCATATCCGCGATCAGATCGCTTTTGCCTTGAATATTGATATACTTCGCCTTGAATCCGTTTTGGATGTCCACGCCGAGCGTGCTTTTCGGCAGGTCACGGACGTGGCCCTTGGAGGCAATGACTTTATATTCTTTTCCGAGATAGGAATTGATCGTCGCCGCTTTGGCGGGAGATTCCACAATGACAAGTTTCATCGACTGTATCGTTTCCGGAGGCGGAAACTGCTCCTTTGAAAATAGTGACAAGCGATATTATATACCGAAACCGATGCGTTTGTCAAGCATCTTTACAGTGCGCGGTAAATCCCGCCGGGGAGCGCCTCGATCCTGCCGCCGATTTCGAGCATCGTCAGAATGCCGAGAAGCTCGCCCGTGGCGATCTGCCGTCCGTGCCGCTCGGCGAGCGTTTTGGCGATCTCATCGACCGACGTCGCGTCGGAAATGCAGGAGAGGACGAGCGATTCTTCCTCCGAAAGCGGCGTCGCGTCCGGCGCTTCTTTCGGGAGAAGCGCACCGAAAATGCGCTTTTTCGCTTTCTTCGGGCGCTCAGGCGCCGCCGGCTCCTCCCGACGGACTTTCGGCGCGCTCTCGCTTGACGCGCTCACCGGTTCCCGTTCCTCCGCCGCAAACGGGCGGCGCGGGACGCGCTCGACGAATATTCTGTGCGGATAGTCGAGCTCGTATTCTTCGAGGATGTCCGCGGCGCGCGTGACGAGCTTCGCGCCCTCGCGGATGAGCAGATTGCCGCCCTCCGCCAGCGCGTCCGTCGAGCGACCGGGGACGGCGAAGATGTCTCTGCCCTGCTTTTGCGCGTCGTGCGCCGTGATCAGCGATCCGCTGAATCGGTCGGCTTCCACGACGACGGTGCCTTGGCAAAGCCCCGCGATGATGCGGTTGCGCACGGGGAAGTTCTTGCCGTTCGGCTCGGTTCCCGGCGCGAATTCGGAAAGGAGCAAGCCCTCCTGCGCGATGGTTTTCATCAGTTTTTCGTTTTCCGCGGGATACGCGCGGTCAAGTCCGCAGCCCAGCACGGCGATTGTATGCCCGCCTGCCGCGAGTGCGCCCTCGTGCGATGCCGTGTCAATCCCCGCCGCCATGCCGGAAACGACGATCGCGCCGCCGTAGGCGAGGTCTTCACCAAGCCGACGTGCCATTCTCCGTCCGTTTTCGGTGCATTTGCGGGTGCCGACGCACGCGATCAGCACGTTGTCGTCGATATTGGGGATGCGTCCGCGATAATAAAGCAGGATCGGTGCCGCGTGGATCGCGCGCAGGCGCTCGGGATAGACGGCGTCCGCGATCGTGAGAAGCCCCGTATTCGTGCGCTGGCAATATTCATAAATGCGCTCGGCAAGCGAAAGATCGCGATCGGTGAGAATCGCGGCGATCGTGTCGCTGATGCCCTCGACGGCGCGCAATTCCTCCTCGGTGGCGTCGAACACCGCCTTCGGCGTGCCGAATTGTTTGAGCAAATATGTGCCGAGACTGCTTCCCGCGCCGCAACGGAGCGAGAGCCAAATCCAATAAATCCGTTCTTCCATCGAAGCATCCTCCTGTCTCAAATTCGGTTTCCGGCGCGCGCGGCTTCCCAAAGCACGACGCTCGCCGCCACGGAGGCGTTGAGCGACTCGGGGCCCTCGCGCATCGGAATGATCGTGCTGCCCGTGCAAGCGGCGCGCACAGCGTCCGAAATGCCATGTCCCTCGTTGCCGACGACAAAGCCGATCTTGCCGGAGAAATCCAGCGTGCGCAAGTCTTTTGCGTCGCGGTCGAGCATCGTCGCGTAAAGCCGGAAGCCCTCCGCGCGGAGCGACGCGATTTGCCGCGGCAGATCGCCGCTTTCCCGCACGTCCACGCGGAAAAGCGAGCCCATGCAGGCGCGCACGGTCTTGGGGTTATAGAGGTCGGCGCCGCCGGCACCAAGATAGACGGTATCGACGCCGAACGCATCCGCGGAGCGCAGAATCGCGCCGAGATTGCCGGGATCCGCCACGCCGTCGAGCAAAAGCACGAACGTCGCGTTTTCCTTTTTCGGCGCGTGATACAGCGACGCGACGGAAAATACTCCCTGCGGCGCCTGTTCCAGCGAGAGCTTCGCGTAGACCGCGTCGGAAACGAGCGAAAGCTGATCGGGGCGAAGTGCCGCGGTCAGCGCGCTTTGATATTTGCGATAAGCGTCCTCCGTCACGAAGACGCGACGAAAGTCCGCGCCTGCCGCCGCCGCCTCGGAGAACAATTTGATGCCCTCGAACGCGAAGGCACCCCGCTCCGTGCGGTGCTTTTTATCGGCGAGCTTCGCCGCCTCCACGACGGCGGGATTGCTTCTGCCCGTGATCGTTTCCATCGTCATTCCTCTTTTCAAAATAACGAAAAACCAAAGCGCACGCGCGCTTTGGTTTTTCTGTTTTCGTTATTAAAGTGCCGCCTTTGCGGTTTCGCACAGAGAAGCGAACGCCTCTTTGTCGGAGACAGCCAGCTCTGCGAGCATTTTGCGGTTGAGCGTCACGCCGGCTTTTTTCAGACCGAACATCAGCTTCGAATAGTTGATGCCGTTGACCTTTGCCTGCGCGGAAATTCTAGTGATCCAGAGAGAACGGAAATCTCTCTTTTTCAGTTTACGACCGGCAAACGCATAGTTGCCGCTCTTCATGACGGCCTGTTTCGCCATCTTGAAATGTTTGCTCTTTGCGCCCCAGTAGCCCTTTGCGAGCTTCAGAACTTTATTTCTTCTTTTGCGCGTCATCATTGCGCCTTTTACTCTTGCCATCTTCTTTTCCTCCTATTTCTCGATCACTTATTTGTTGGGAATGAGCGTCTTCACGGTTGCCTCAAACGATTTGCTGAGGTAAGCGTTGCGACGAAGCTGTCTCTTGCGCTTCGGCGTTTTGATGCCGAGCTTGTGACGGCGGTTCATGCTGTTCATTTTGACCTTGCCGCTTTTCGTGATCGAAAATCTTTTGGCTGATGCCTTGTGGGATTTGATTTTTGCCATTTTAGTATTCTTCCTTTCGAGATGATTTCACGGTCGATGCCGTTTGTTTACTGTTTGAGGGGAGACAGGAACAGGGTGAGGTTGCGTCCCTCAAGCACCGGTTTCTTGTCGATCTGCGCACATTCGGAAGCCGCTTCCGCAAACCGCATGATGACTTCCATGCCGATATCGGTATGGCGCATTTCGCGGCCCTTGAAGCGCACGCACACTTTCACTTTATTGCCGTCTTTGAGAAATTCCTCGGCATGCTTGAGCTTGAAATTATAGTCGTGCTCATCGGTTTGCGGTCCGAAACGAATCTCCTTGACAACCACTTTTGCGGAATTGGCTTTTTGCTCCTTTTCCTTG
>CALEJO010000120.1 GCA_937898155.1 uncultured Clostridia bacterium
GCACGGTAATTCCATACGGGTACAAACGCGATCCGGAGATCAAGGGACATCTGCTCATCAATCCGGAAACCGCACCGGTCGTAAAAATGATCTTCTCTCTATGCGCAGAGGGAAAAGGTCCGCGGGTCATTGCAAACGCCCTGCGGAAAAAGAAAATCCCAAAGCCAACCATGTATCGGTTTATGACCGAAGGCATATACGGAGCCGTGACCGATACGGAAGACATGTACGGCTGGAACGACCGCACGGTTGCGGGAATTCTTGATAACGAACTCTACCTCGGGCATACCGTCAATTGTCGCACGACGGTCGTATCCTATAAAGACAAGCGCGTCATTGATCGACCGGAGAGTGAGCAATACCGATTTGAACACACACATGAAGCCATTGTCGATCAGACGACATGGGACATTGTCCGGCAGGTGCGTCAAGGAAAGCGCAGACGCAACTCGATGGGCGAAGTCAACAAATACAGCGGACTTCTGTATTGTGCCGACTGCGGATCCAAGCTGTATTTTGTCCGCGGAAGAACGATGAAACCGGATGCGTTCAACTTCATCTGTTCCCGCTACCGTAAGCACATGGGCGAGAAACAATGCACCCCGCACAGTATTCGGGAGATCGCGCTTGACGAGATCATTCTGGAGGAAATCCGCAGAGTAACCTCGGAAGCACGGAAGCACACGGCAGAATTTGTTCGTTTCATCAGTCAAAAAAGCTCCGCCGAAAACCGAAAGGAGCTGAATGCAAAATTATCCGAACAAAGTAAGCTGACAAAGAGGAACGAGGAGCTGAACCTGCTGTTCAAACGACTGTATGAGGACAATGTACTCGGCAAGGTCACAAATGAGCAGTTCCGGATGCTGTCTGATGGCTATAACGCTGAACAAAAAACGACTGTCGAACGGTTGGAACAACTCAAAACCGAAATTGAACGGCTTAAGTCCACTGCAATCAATGTGGAAAGGTTCGTGGCGCTCGCACGCAAGTATACGGATATACGGGAGCTGACACCCGAGATCCTGCGGACATTCATCAGCAAAATCGTGATTCACGAGCGCCCGTCACGAAAGAAAAACGAGGGTGAGCAACGGATCGACATTTACTTCACGCACATCGGCTCCATGCCGGACGGTGAATCGGAAAGAGCCGATCATTGCCGAAACCAAGCCATCTCCGCAAGAACAGCGGAATTTCCGGATTCGCATCAAAAACCGATTTCAACGATCCGGGCGTAACATGAACAGAAAGTCGAACGGCTCCAAGTAAACTATTCAAATTCACAGAGCCTTTCGCAAAACGAAAAGGACGAACAGCCGAAACTGTTCGTCCTTCCCGCCCGATTGCTTCTGTTTCTCATAATTCATCCTTATGAGAATGAAGCTTCGGCGTCCCTTTTTATGTTTTTTTATTTTGCGAGTTCCGCTTCGATCGCCGCGATCCGCTGGCTGAGCGTCGGGTGAGAATATTCTAACTTGACGAGCAGGGGAGAGGGCGCGAGGTTGACGAAATTATCCTTGCAGACCTGTTTGAGAGCGCCGACGATCGCTTCGCCGTATCCGTCCTCGACCGCTTGCTTGTCGGCGCGATATTCCGCACGGCGGGAGAGCGCGTTTTGCAAAAGCCCGAAGAGCGGCGAGATCAGCGAAAATTCCACGTTGAAGAGGAGAAAGACACAGAAGCCGTAATTGACGCCGGAGAAGCCGAAATCGGTGAAGATCGCGGGCGTGCTCGCGGTCGCGAACGCCAAAAGCACGAGCACGGCGATATTTATAAAACTGAGAATGCTGATTTTCAGCGTATCCTTGTGGATGCCGTGCCCCATTTCGTGCGCAAAAACGGCGCAGATCTGATCGGGCGTCTGCGAACTCACGAGGTTATCGAAAAGCGTGATCGTCTTCATTTTGCCGAAGCCGGAGAAATAGGCATCGGGTTTTGTCGTGCGGCGGGACGCGTCCATCACCTTGATATCGCGCACATGATAGCCGTTCTTTTCCAGCAGCGCGGACAGGCGCCGGCGCAGCTCGCCCTCTTCGAGGGGTGTGAATTTGTTGTTGAGCTTTGAAAAAATGGGGTAAAGGAAGTTGCCGGTGAGCACAGATGCGATCATCACCCCGTAGAAGAGCAGAAGTGTCCACGCGCCGTGTGCTTCAAAAATCACGGCGAACAACGAGGTCAGAACGAAAATCAGCATGAGCGGGATCAGAAATCCCTTGATCTGATCGACGAAAAATGTTTTTTTGGTCGAGCGGTTGAAGCCGTATTTCTGCTCAATGCGCATGGTGGCGACATACCGAAACGGAAGCTTGCATAGCGAATCAACGATCTGCATCAGCAAAATGACGCTGAACGCGCCCATTCCCGGACGGTCGCCGAACAGCGAAGCAAAATGCGTATATGCGTCTGTGATCAGCAGGACCAGCTCTGCCGCAAAGCCGACCGCCGCGCACCAAGCCGCGTTGCGGACGCGCTCTTTGTTATAGGCCTGCCAGCGCGCGAATTCTTCTTCATTATAAACATCGCGCACGTTTTCCGGCAGAGCGTTGCCGGAGGAGCGGTATTCGATCAGGAGCAAGAAAAGCCGATACAGAAAGACGAGTGTAAAAATGCTGATGGCGAGAAGCTTATAGTTCATAGGTGTGTCCTTTCGAGGTTTTTCTTTATTTTATCATATGGACGGAAAAGAGTCAATCTTTTTCGTGCTCGGGCGATGAATTTCGACGTCTGATCCCGCGGAGCCAGCGGATTTCCTCACGGGAGACGCTCTGCGTTCCGCGCAGAAAGAGCAAATAGCAAAAAAGTGTCAGGAGGATGCCGAAAACGGTCGCGACAAGCGCGTTTTGCGCAAAAGATCCGGGGCGAAACACGAGCGCCGATACGGAGGTCGCGCCGAGAATACAAAACAGCGAACCGGCGATCGGACGCAAAACGGGCAGGCGTGCGTCCGTCACGGAAAGCAGACGGTGCAAGCTGAGCGCCATATTGATGATCTCCGTGATGAAAACGCAATAAACATATCCGCGAATGCCCATTTGCGGCAGAAGCGTCCACACGAGAAGCACGCTCAGCGACGCGTCAACGATATTATAGATCATGGAAGGGACTTGTTGTCCGAGTCCTTTGAGCATGCCGTCCACGGAGGTATCGAGATACATGACAGGCACGAGCGGCGCAAACAGGCGGATATAATAGCCGGCTTCGGCGCTCCCGTAAACGAGCGTGCCGAGCGGCGACGCGAAACAGAATAGGATCCCTGCGACGCCGATGCTGAAAAACAGGACGCCGCAGAGTGCGCGTCGCACGATATAGCAGATGTGGCGATTTCCTTTTACGGTGCCGTAGCGCGTGCTGAGCTCGGAAAACTCGGGCACGATGAGCCCCGCAAACGTGGCGCAGATCGCGGACGGAAAGAGGACGAGCGGAAGCGCCATGCCGTGGATCGTGCCGTAGGAGGCGAGCGCGGATGCGTAGTCCGCGCCGGATTTTTCGAGCCCGATCGGGATGAGAATATGCTCGATCGTGACGAGCCCCGAGCGCAGATAGGACGAAAGCGCGATCGGCAGAGAGATCGAAAGCATCCGCCGCGCCATGCCCGTTCTGTTCGCAGGCGCGGCAAGCGAGAGGTGGCGTTTTCGGTCAAAGAGATAAAAAATGAGCAAATACGAATCACTTTGGAAATGGATATCAGAAAACGGACAGGA
>CALEJO010000121.1 GCA_937898155.1 uncultured Clostridia bacterium
GCGCCAATCCCACCATATTTGATTTTTCCCCTCGGGGCGGCGTGCCTTGGGGGATTCGAACCCTCGACCTACTGCTTAGAAGGCAGTTGCTCTATCCAACTGAGCTAAAGACGCATTTGGAGCGGATGATGGGAATCGAACCCACGCGACCAGCTTGGAAGGCTGGAATTCTACCATTGAACTACACCCGCATGAGAGCGGTTCTCTCGAACCGCTCAATTATCATAGCATACCTATCGTTTTTTGTCAACATTTTTGCGGAAATTTCCCGCAAAAAAATGCTCAAAACGTTTTGTCGACCAAAAGATTGATCTTCTGCGTCAATGCGGCGTCCGCGCCCTCCGGAACGAAGGTCGCGCCATCGAGCGTCATTCCGCAGATGACTTTGAGCCAAACTGCCGCCGTCGCGTAGC
The DNA here is from genome assembly GCA_937898155.1 of uncultured Clostridia bacterium. Lineage (GTDB taxonomy): Bacteria > Bacillota > Clostridia > Oscillospirales > CAG-272 > QALR01. The sequence continues at coordinate 414 of CALEJO010000121.1, forward strand.
GACCGTAAGTATAGCTCATGTGGAAGCGGTCGCGATACAGCGAAATACCACCGTTCGCAATGTCAAATTCCGGCTCGGATTTGAGAAGCGTCACAAAATTGCCGCTCGGAATGATCTCGAATCCATAGGTTTTGGAAAGATTCTGATACACGGCTTCGATCGCCGTGTCCATCTTCACGCGGTCGCGGTCGTAGCGCGGGAAATCGCCGTGCCCGCTTCCCTCTTCATATGCCCACGTGCGGTGGAGCATGATCTTTGCGTCGGGGCAAACGGTGCGCACGACGTCGAGCACTTGTTCCAGATACGGATGATAGGTGCCCTCAATGCCGGAAAGGCCGCTGACCTGTTGTAGCGTGATAACGTCCCATTTGTCCGCCTCGAGCGTTTCACGGATGCACGCCTTATAGACCTCTTTTCCGTGGCGCTGATATTCGTAATCTTTCGCGTTGGTGCGAAGATTTTCGGCGTGACGGGAAAGCGGGCAACCGCCGATATAAAGGTTGGCGGCGATGATGTCTTCTCTGCCGAGCGATGCGGCGATGTCCTCCACGTAAGCCGTGGCATCTTGAGAGAAGCTGTTTCCGATGGCGAGAATTTTCATATATGTTCCTTCTTTCACTGCGAATCGTTAACGATTCGTTTTATCAAATTCAAATGATACTCGAACGACGCGAGCTCTGCGTTTTTGATCGAGGACGAGGTGGTATACGGAATATTTTTCAGCGCGAGCAAAAGCGGCTCCTCATCGAGCGAATCGACGCCGGCATTCTCCTGCGCAAACGGCGTTTTGCCGAAATAAATCGTGCAATCGTCATAAAACCACGCGTCCGGCACCTCAGGAAAAACATCGTCCAGCTCTGCAAAAATGCCGGAATCCTTATATGAATCATAAAGGTCTGGTGTCAGCAGATACACATAATACGGCTGTGCGATCATCGTGGACATGAATTCCCGCGCGACGGCGTTGACGCTCGACGCCAGATCGTTTTCGAGATCGGAAATATACGCCGTTTTCGAGAAATTCACGACGACCTTGCCGTCACCGCTCCGATCGCTCGCCACCTTGCCGAAGGAATCCCGAATGTCCTGATATTGCGTGTCGGGGATCGCCTGTCCGCCGATATACATGATATACGCGTCGGTCGGCTCGCGACCGATCATCTGCGCCGTGACGATGGCGATGACAAAAATGCCGAACGCGGCGAAAATGGTGTGCCATTTATAATGATACCAGTAGTTATCCAGCCATTTGAGAAAGCGTCTCATCGCGACTCCTCTTTATAAAACTTGCCGCCGGTGACTGCCTCTAGTTCTTCGGCAGTCAGTTCTTCGATCTTTGCGGACAAATGATTCAGCTCATCCTTAATGAGCGCAAGTTCTTCTTTCGATTTCATAGTTCATTCTCCTTGCCGGATCTCGGAAAGTCCGATCAGTCCAGCGTTTTCATCGTCGGGAACAGCAGCACGTCGCGGATCGCCGCGGAATCGGTGAGAAGCATACACATCCGGTCGATACCGTATCCGATGCCGCCTGTCGGAGGCATGCCGATTTCCAGCGCGTTGAGAAAGTCCTCGTCGGTATGGTTGGCTTCTTCGTCGCCGTTTGCGAATTGCTCTTCCTGCGCGGCAAAACGCGCGCGCTGGTCGATCGGATCGTTCAGCTCGGAATAGGCATTCGCCATTTCCCAGCCGTTCATAAAGAACTCGAAACGCTCGACGTAGTCCGGCTTATCCGGTTTTCTCTTCGTCAGCGGAGAAATCTCGACGGGATGATCCATGACGAACGTCGGCTGGATCAGATGTTCTTCTACAAATTCCTCGAAGAAGAGATTCAGAATATCGCCCTTCTTGTGGCGCTGCTCATAAGCGACATGATGCTCATCCGCGACCTTGCGCGCTTCTTCGAGCGTTTCGATCGCATCGAAATTGACACCGGCATACTGCTTCACCGCGTCCACCATCGTGATACGGGCGAACGGCTTGCCGAGGTCCATCTCGACGCCGTTATAAGAAATCCTCGTCGTGCCGAGAACTTCTTGCGCCACGTGGCGATACATATTCTCCGTCAGGTCCATCATACCGTGATAATCGGTATACGCCTGATACAGCTCCATCAGCGTGAATTCGGGGTTGTGGCGCGTATCGAGTCCTTCGTTGCGGAAGACTCTGCCGATCTCATAAACGCGTTCCAGACCGCCGACGATCAGACGTTTCAGATACAGTTCCAGCGAAATGCGGAGCTTGAAATCCTCGTCGAGCGCGTTGAAATGCGTCTCAAACGGGCGCGCCGCCGCGCCGCCTGCGTTGGCGACGAGCATCGGCGTTTCGACCTCCATAAAGCCCTGCGCGTCGAGGAAGCGACGGATCGAGCTGACGATCTTCGAGCGTTTGATGAAGGTGTCTTTGGATTCGGGATTCATGATCAGGTCCACGTAGCGCTGACGATAGCGCAGATCGGTGTTCGTCAGACCGTGGAATTTCTCGGGAAGCATCTGCAAGCTCTTGGAAAGGAGCGTCACGCTGTCCGCGTGAATCGAAATCTCGCCCGTTTTGGTCTTGAAAACAAAGCCGCGGATGCCGACGATATCGCCGATGTCCATCTTTTTGAAATCCGCGTAGGGCTCTTCTCCGATGCTGTCGCGGGCGACGTAAATCTGGATCGAGCCGCGCAGGTCCTGCACGTTGCAGAAGGACGCCTTGCCCATCACGCGCTTGGACATCAAACGTCCCGCGACGGAGACGGTCTGATTTTCGAGCACGTCAAACTGCTCGCGGATATCCTCGCTGTGATGCGTGACGTCGAATTTGGTCAGTTCAAACGGATTCTTTCCGTTTTCGCAAAGCGCCTGAAATTTGTCGCGGCGAATCTGCAAAAGCTCGTTTCGCTTCTCTTCCGTGATCTCCTCCACACCCTGCTGATTGTTCATTTCTTCATTCATCGTCTTATTCCTCGTCCGTTTTTTCGATCTTCATGATCTGGAATTTCGCCACACCGTCCGGCACCTCGACCGACACGATATCGCCGACCTTCGTGCCGATCAGCGCCTTGCCGATCGGGGACTGGTCGGAAATTTTGTTTTCGAGCGGGTTGACCTCGCGGGAGCTGACGAAATGATATTCGATATCTTCGTCATATTCCATATCGTGCACGAGCACGCGCACGCCGACGCTGACCATTTCGGTTTTGATCTCGTTTTCGCTGATGATCTTCGCGTGTGCGATCGTCTCTTCCAGTTCGGCGATCTGCGCTTCGATCTTCGCCTGCTCGTTTTTCGCCTCGTCGTATTCGCTGTTTTCGGAAAGGTCGCCGTAGGAGCGGGCAACGCCGACTGCCTCCGCCGCTTATAGCCTTTCGCCAAAGTTCTCTTCTCAGAATACCTTAATAGTTTTTCAGAAAGTCCAGTTCCTCCTGCAATTTCTGGAAGCTACTTTCCGTGACTATGATTTGCTTTGCCATATTTCTGTTCTCCTTATATCAGAATCAATCTTTACGGATTTGAATTTTCCTGCGTCGGATATAAAATTTCCGGCGAAGGATATAAAGTGTTCAGCGCCGCCAAAAGTTGGGTGTCTTCACCGTGCGGAATCATCGCGACGGCGTAAGATTTGAATTTCTCGGGAAGTTCCACTTCCACGTCCGGCGTCACGCCGACGCCGTCGATGTTTTTGCCGAGCGGAGAGTCATAATAGAAATTCGTGATGAAAACGACGCTGCCGTCGTCCAGAACGAACCCGATCTGACCGCAGCCCTTGCCAAACGTGAGTGTGCCGACGGATTTCGCTTTTTCATAATCTTGAAGCGCGATCGTGAATAACTCCGCCGCCGACGCTGTATCGTTGTCGGTCAGCACCGCCATCGGCAGATCAACCGAGCCCTCTTTGGAGGAATAGACCTCGGGATCGGAATCGACCGAGCGGATCGTCGTGATGATGCCCTCGGGAAGCAGATAATCGAGCATTTTCAGCGCGGCGTTGAGATCGCCGCCGACATTCTGACGAACGTCGAAGACCAGCGCTTCCGCGCCGTCATGCACGAGTGTGCTTACCGCGTCGCAGAACTGCTCCGCCGCGATCGTCGTGAATTCCGTCCACGCGACGTATCCCGTCCGATGACCGCCGAGGTCGAGCATTTCAAATTCGACCGCCTGAATGATATAATTGTCGCGCACGATCGTCAGCACGATCTCTTCCGTGCCGCGCCGGACCGTCACCGAAGCCGTAGAGCCGACTTCGCCGCGCATCCGGTTGACCGCGTCGTTGAAGTCGAGCGATTCGACCGTGACACCGTCCACGGAAAGGATCACGTCACCGGCGAGCATTCCCGCTTTTTCCGCGGGCGTATCGGGAAAGACGCGCTGGACATAAATGCCCGTCTCCGCCGTCTGGACCACCAGAATGCCGAAGCCGACGCCGTTGCCCTTGGCACTTTCCTGCTCTGCCTGCCATTCCTCCGCCGTATAGTAGATGGCGAAGCGGTCGCCGCATCCGTAAATGAAACCCTGCGTCAGCGCCTCGTCCAGCTGTTCCGGCGAAAGATCATGCAGATAATATTGGCGGTAAAGCTCCATAACGGAGCGCAGTTTTGAAAAGCCCTGCAATTCTCCGTATGCTTCGTTCACCAGCTTGTCGGAGCGGACCGTCATGGCGATGAACGTGATCTGAAACGTGATGCACGCCGCGATCAAAACGCAGATGATCATCACGATGAGCGGGACCTTTACGGGTTTGCGCTCTTTTTTTGACTTTTTACGCGCGGAGGGTGGCGCCGAGAGCTTCCAGTTCTTTCA
>CALEJO010000122.1 GCA_937898155.1 uncultured Clostridia bacterium
AGTCGGTAAAGGTGTGGAGCTTGAAGAACTTCACGGGATCCAGCCGTACGTCGACGTCGCAGACGGGCTTGCGCAGGAAGGGCTTGGAGGTCTTGTAGGGTATGAGGCGTACGTTCAGATGCTCCATCTCGTTGAGCTTGTCGCGCGTGAACTCCTCGATGAACAGCTTCGTGTTCGGCTCCACGATGCCCGTCGAGCGCAGCTGCAGGTTGCCAGAGCCGATGGTGCAGTAGGTGTAGGCCAGGGCGTAGTTGCTGTCGTTGACAAGGTAGGTCTCGATGACGGTGGTGCTGATCTCGCGGATGTCCACAGGGGCGAAGCAGAGGAATACGTTGAGCTTCTCGCCTTCGCGGCGCTCGGGGATGAAGAGCGGCTTCAGCTCCTCGATGGCGGGAGACTTCTCGTCGTCCTGCTTCGGGGCCGAGGGCTGCTCGTCGCGCTGTGGCTTGCGCTTCTCGCCCACGCTCTTGCGTTCGAAGTTATACCGGTCGGTCTCTACGGCCACGCAGTTGCCGATGGCCATGGGAATCTCGAAGCCGTCGCCGTCCTCCACGAGCACGGTGTCCTTGCCGCGGAAGCCTTTCACGATGCCGCCTCCACACTCGTTGATGAAGCGGACTTTGTCACCTATCTTTAGTTCCATATTGATTTCAGTGCGTTGAATGTTCGTTGATTGCCGTCTGTTTTTGTCAGGGCATCAGCAGTGAGCTGTCGCCGTACGACAGGAAGCGGAATCCGTGATCGAGGGCGAAGCGGTAGATGCTCTTCCAGTCGCCGTGGACGAAGGCGCTCACCAGCAGTAGCAATGTACTCTTGGGCTGGTGGAAGTTGGTCACCATGCGCCGCACGATGTGGTAGCGGTAGCCTGGGGCGATGATGATCTGGGTGGTGGTGTGGAGTGCCTGCAGGCCATTGCGGTCGAGCCAGCCGAGAACGTTCTGAAGCGCCTCGACCGTCGTGGGCAGCGTGGCGTCGTCCTCCTCGTAGGGCATCCACTGCGGCACGTGCAGCTCCTCTTCGCCGGCATCGGGGTTGCGGCCGATGAGGATGCCGATGTAGTAGAGGCTCTCCAGCGTGCGCACCGAGGTGGTGCCGACGGCTATGGCCTCGCCGCCGTGGGCAATGAGCTTCTCGACAGTCTGCCGCCGTACCACGATGTACTCCGAGTGCATCTCGTGACCGGCTATCTCCTCACTCTTGACGGGCTTGAAGGTGCCGGCGCCAACGTGCAGCGTCAGCTCCTCGCGGTCTATACCCTTGTCGTCCAGCGCCTTCAGTACGCACTCCGTGAAGTGCAGGCCCGCGGTGGGAGCCGCTACGGAACCTTTTACCTTGCTGTAGACGGTCTGGTAGGTTGTCAGGTCGCTCTCCTGGGTGGCGCGGTTCAGGTAGGGCGGTATGGGCAGCTCGCCCACGGCCTCCAGCACCTCGGCGAACGAGTAGTCGCCGTCCCAGCGGAACGACACGGGGAAGCCGTCGTGGCCGTGCGTGCCGCTGAAGGTTTCGCTGCTGCGCTCGGCCGTCAGCGTCACCGTCGAGCCGTCCGGCTGCCAGACGTCGCCGGCGGACGTGATCGCGCCGGCTTCGTTGATGATGCCGGGAACGGAAATGGGATCAATGCAGGCGTCGTAGGTGAACATTGCCGAAGAGATCGGGAACGTCAGAATCCGCGACAGGCGCGGATTTCCGATCCAGAATCCGAAAACGGAGACGGCAGAAGCAAGTGCGGGCAAAACGCTGATTGGAGCTTTCCACGTCAAAACCGAGGAGCCGATCGCGAGAAGCGCGAAAAAGATCGGCCACACAAAGCATTGTGCCCACTTTTTCGTCGGGCGGTGCATGAAAACAAGCTCGCGGAAGATCGCGATCACCGTGATCGCGAGGCCGCTATACGCGCCGAGAAACAGATAATGAACGCCCCAAATCGCGTCGGAAATCAATTTCAAAAGCAATAGTTTCGCTCTGTTTTTCTGCTGATAGATCATCGCGTTCGTGCAGATTCCGATTCCGCCGAACACCCAAGCAACCCATTTCATTCTTTTTGCCTCTCCGTCTGAAAATCCTATTTCGCATCATATCACGTTTTTCTCCGTTTGTCACCCCCTTTTGACAAATTATTTGAAAATTCGCCTTTCAGTTGAGTCGAATATTCATACATAATATAGTGATTGACAAAAGCGTTTTTTCGCTTTATACTGAAAGCATAAAATAATTTATATGGAGGAATTTTTCATGATCGACTGCAAAATTCTTTCCGCAAACATCAAAAAATACCGTCAGCAAAAGCACTATACCCAGGCAGACCTGGCAGGGCTGATGTTCGTGACGCCGCAGACCGTTTCCAAATGGGAAAAAGGGCTTGCCATTCCCGACATCGTGAAGCTCGATAAGCTCTGTGATCTGCTCGGCGTCGGCATCTCCGATATTTTGGAGGAGCAACACGTCAAAAAGCACCACTATTATATCGGCATCGACGGCGGCGGCACGAAAACCGAGTTTGCGCTCTTCGATCGGACGGGGACCGTTTTAGGGCGGATGCTCCTCAGCGGATCCAACCCGAACGTATCCGGCTTCGATAAAGCGTGCCGGACTTTGAAGCAAGGCATCGATGCCCTGCTCGCGATCTCCCCTGATGTTGACGCGATCTTCGGCGGCATCGCGGGAAGCATTCCCGGCGAAAACAAAGGAAAACTTACCGCCTTTTTGAAAAAGCAATATCCGGCGTGCCACATCCTCGTGGATTCGGATATCCAAAACGTGATTTACAGCAGCCGTGTGCACGAAAAGTGCATCGCGGGCATCATCGGCACCGGCTCCGTCGTTTACGCGCACAACGCGGAAGGCACCTTTCGCGTCGGCGGCTGGGGGTATCTCTTTGATGGCTCCGGCAGCGGATACGACATCGGACGCGACGTGATCAGCGCTTGCTTTGCCTACGATGACGGACTCGCCGAGTATTCGGAGCTTGTCCGGCTCTGCGAGGTTCGGCTCGGGATGCACGCCTCCGCGATGATGGATCAGATTTATCAGATGGGCAAGGACGGCATCGCCTCGTTCGCCGGCATCGCGTTTGAAGCATATCGGAGCGGCGATCCCGTCGCCGCGGAGATCCTGCGCCGTAACGCCCGCCACCTTTCCGCGCTCGCAAATCACGCGTATCGCGCCTACGACTGCGGCGATACGCTGATCCTCTCCGGCGGACTCACGTTTTTTTCCGACATTTACGATCCGCTGATCAAAGAAGAGCTCGATCCCGCGATCAAAACCGTCTATATGACCCGTCCGCAAATCTACGGCGCTTGCCGCAAATGCCTCTATGCGTTCGACATTCCGTTCGACGAAAACGAATTTGACCAAAATTTTGATAACGATTATAGGAGATTAAAAGAAAATGATTAAAGTGATTCACGTCAAAAGCAAAAAAGAAATGGGCGAGGTTGCCGCCGAATATTACAGAAAACAGCTTCTCGCAAAACCGGACTCCGTCTTTGCGTTCGCCACGGGCGATACGCCGATTCCGCTCTATCAGAAGCTCGTCGCGCTCTGCCGGGCGGGTGACGCGGACTTTTCCCGCGCCAAAACCGTCAACCTCGACGAATACGCGGGGCTCGACGTCAAAAACGTCAACAGCTATCGCGCTTTCATGGATCGCAACCTGTTCGACGGCATCAACATCAAAAAGGAAAACACGCATCTGCCCGACGGTATGCGCGCGGATCGTGCCGCCGCTTGCCGCGAGTATAACGATCTGCTCGAAGCGATCGGCACGCGCGATATCCAGCTTCTCGGCATCGGACATAACGGTCACATCGGCTTCAACGAGCCGGCAGACGCGCTCTCGCCCGTCACGTTCGAGGTGACGCTCACCGAATCGACGATCCGCGCCAATTCCCGCTTCTTCGCAAACGAGGACGAGGTGCCGAAGAGCGCAATGACGATGGGCATGGCACAGATTCTCGACGCCAACCTAATCCTGCTTCTCGTGTCCGGCACCGCGAAGCACGATATTTTGCAGCAAGCGATCTACGGTCCGATCACGACGCAAAATCCCGCCAGCTTCGTGCAACTCCACAAAAACGTCGTCGTCATCGACGCGACCGACAACGACGACTGATCGAGGGAGAAGCGGATATGAAACTTTATATTCCCGACCGCGCCGAAGCGGAAGCCGCGCTCGCACGCACGACGCATCTGACGATCGCCGCGCACGAGGATGACATCGAGTTGATGTCGCTTGCCGTCATCGGCGCTTGCCGGAAAGACGCTGACGCGCACTTCACGGGTGTTGTCGTCACGGACGGCGCGTCGAGCCCGCGCACGGGCAAATTCGCAAACGTCACGAACGAAGAAATGGTCGTTTTGCGCGAAGAGGAACAGAAAAAAGCGGCGGAAATCGGCGGTTATCACGCGCTCGCCCTGCTCGGCTATTCCTCGTCCGACGTCAAGCGCGACCGCAAAACGGAAGCCGAGGAAGACCTCGCCGATCTCCTCCTCCGCACGATGCCCGAAAAGGTCTATACGCACAATCCCGCCGACAAGCACGAAACGCACGTGGCGGTGCTCTGCCGCACGGTCGGCGCGATCCGCCGCCTGCCAAAAGACAAGCGCCCGAAAGAGCTTTGGGGCTGTGAAGTATGGCGTTCACTCGACTGGCTCCCCGCGGAATACCGCACCGTCGTCGATTCGGCGGACGGTGTCGCCATCGCGCCCGAAATCCTCGGCGTCTTTGAAAGCCAGATCGCGGGCGGCAAAAGCTACGACAAAGCGTTCATCGGAAGACAACTCGCCAACGCGACGTTCGCCGAAAGCCACGCCTGCGACGAGCATGAATACGCCTCGACGATGCTCGATATGAGCGCACTTCTCCGCGACGACTTGCTCGACGTGCGCACGTTCATCGACGGCGCACTCGCGCGCTTCCGCGCTGACGTTCTCGATCGGCTCGGCAATTTTTTATAAAAGCAAGCAGACAGCGCCCCTGTCTGCTTTTTCTTTCTCTGAAAAAAATCTTGACAAACTTCCCGAATTTTGTTATAAATATAATAAGAGCAAACTAAACTTTCCAAAGAAAGAAAACTTGCCTTTCCAAAACAAAACCAAAAACACAAAAAGGAGACCACGAAAATGAAAAAAGCTTTGGCATTTTTGCTTGCTGTTTCCATGATTCTCCTCGTCATCTGCTTTGCCGGATGCGGCGAAGAGCCGCCGAAGCCGCAAGGAACGACGACAAGCGGTAATACGCCCGTCGAGACGACGGCATCCGCGAGCAATCCCACGGAAACGACAGGCACTCCCACACAAACCGACGCCACGACGGCGGACACCAAACCCGTCGAAACGACCGCAGAAACCATTCCTCCGAGAATCGACGAATCCTCTCATGTCGCCGACCCGCTGAGAGAAAAGTTGCCCGGCTTCGAGGATGTGGATTTCCGCGGTAAGACGTTCGTTTTTGCGCTCGAAGACGAATCCTCCGGTGACGGATGGAATACGTTCCGTGAAGTATATCCCGACGCCTCGATGACCGACGCGATCAGCATCGCTTCCCGCGAACGCACCGCGCTCGTCGAAAAGCTCTATAACTGCAAGATCGAATTGTATCCTTGCCCGACACCGCAAGAGGTCGTCGCTGCGGACATCACCTCACAAAAATATACGATCGACTTTTATTCCCGCGAATACAGCACGCCAAATCTTTGGACGTCCGGCGACAACTATAACCTCCTCGATTATATCGACGCAACAAATCCGTGGTGGGATCAGAACTTCGTCTCCGCATACACCGCCGCCACCTCTGACGGCACAAAGGTTCTCTGCTCCATTCTCGGCGATTTCTCGATCGGTGCCGTGCAGGCGACGCACGCGCTCCTGTATAACAAAGAGCTTTACGAAAACGCCGGCATCACCGAAGATATTTACGCGCTCGTCCGCACAGGTAAATGGACGGTCGATCGCTTCGTCGAAATGGTGAAAGCCGCGAAAAATGACGCAAGCGGCGATCAGCTTTACAAATATGATGACGGCGATACGCTCGGTTGGGCGAGAACGGGACACGCCACGCACGGTCTGCACGTTGCATCCGGTCTGTCGATCATCGACAATCAAAACGGCATCTTCTCGTTTGCGCCGTCGCAAAGCGCGGCAGAGTGGGTATCTGCCATCAATACCGCGATCGAGCTTTGGAATCTCGAAGGCACCGAAACACTCGGCTATACTTATGTCCGTCAGGGCATGGAGGAGGGAAAAATCCTCTTTGCGTCCGAAGTGCTCGGTCTCGCCGAAACGATGCGTGACGCGAACATTTCCGTCGGTATCGTTCCCTATCCGAAATTCTCCGAAACGCAGGAAAATTACGCGCATTACGTGGATAATCACGTTGCCGCATACAGTATGCCCGTTTCCGTCACCGATCCCGAGCTGTGCGGAAAATTCTTTGAAGTCTTCACGTATCATTCCAAATATATCGTCAGAGAAGCCGTCATCAATACGTATAGCTATACCTATTGCTCCGACGCCGATTCTTACGAAATGCTGAAACTCGTGTTGGCATCGCATACCTTCGATCCCGGCTATCTGTGGTGGTCGACCTACGAAGGTCTGCTCAGCAGTATGATCAGCTCCGGCACGAACAACGTGCAGGGCTTCACCGGCAGATACGGCAATAACTTCGCGTCCGAAAATTCCACCTTTGTCAAAGCGCTTTCCGAGAAATTCTCGAAATAAACCAAGCATATCAAAAAACGACCGCTCCTCCGAGCGGTCGTTTTTTACTGTTTGATCATCCGTTTTCCTGTTCGTCCTTGACGATCTTGCGTCCCATCAAAACGCCCATGACGGACGCCATCATCAGTCCGCGCGTCCATCCGCTCGAATCGCCGAGACAATGCAGTCCCTCGACGCTCGTTTCCAGCTCCTCGTTCATTTTGACGCGGTTGCTGTAAAATTTCAGTTCGGGCGAATAAAGAAGCGTCTCCGTCGAGGCAAAGCCCGGCACGACGTGATCCATCGCCTGAATGAAATTGATGATGTTCACCATCGAACGGTATGGCATGGCGGCGGTGATATCGCCCGCCACGGCATCGGGAAGCGTCGGACGCAGGTTGGAATGGGAAAGCTCCTTCTGCCACGTGCGTTTGCCGTCGAGGATGTCGCCGAAGCGCTGGACGAGGATATGCCCCGCGCCGAGCATATTGGTCAGTTCCCCGACCTTTTGCGCATACTTGATCGGCTGATTGAACGGCACGTTGAAATTATGCGAGCAAAGGATCGCCAGATTCGTATTGTCCGACTTGCGTTCCTTATACGAATGCCCGTTGACGACCGCCAGCTCGTTGTCGTAATTTTCCTGGCTGACGAAGCCGCCCGGATTCTGGCAGAACGTGCGGACTTTATTTTTGAACGGCTTCGGATAACCGATCAACTTCGACTCGTAAAGCACGCGATTGACGCGCTCCATCACCTCGTTGCGCACCTCGACGCGCACGCCGATGTCCACCGTTCCGGGAACGTGGTCGATATTGTGATCGGTGCAGGTTTTTTCGAGCCATTCCGCGCCGCGCCGTCCCGTGGCGATGACCGTGCGGCTCGCGCGGATTTTCTCGTGTTTTGTTCCGTTCGTGATTTCGACGCCGTAGCATTTCCCGTTCTCGATCAGAATGTCCGTGCATTCATAGCCAAAGAGGATCTCGACGCCGTTTTGCAAAAGATACTGCTCGATCTCGTAATAGAGCGTCTGCGCCTTTTCCGTGCCGAGATGGCGGATCGGGCAATCGACGAGCTTCAGCCCCGCCTGAATGGCGCGCTTGCGGATCTCTTTCTTTTCTTCTTCGTCGGAAATGCCCTCGATGTGCCCGTCTGCGCCGAATTCAAGATAGATGCTGTCTGCGTAGCCGATCGTGTCCTGCACAAGGTCTTCGCCGACGAGCGTCGGCAGATCGCCGCCGACTTCATAACTTAACGACAGTTTTCCGTCCGAGAACGCGCCCGCGCCCGAAAAACCCGTCGTGATATGACAGTATGGCTTGCAACCGACGCATTGCTTCGTCAGTTCTTTCGGGCAACGGCGATCCTCGACCGCCTTTCCTTTTTCTACGATCAGAATGTGCTGGCGGCTCCCGCGGCGGATCATTTCGATCGCCGTGAAAATGCCGGCAGGACCTGCTCCGATGATGACGACGTCTGTTTTGATAGCCATATAATTTCCTTTCTTTGCATGGAAAAACCAAACGAATCACTCCGTTTGGTTTCGCTCTTCTTTGTGCGAATAATACTGCGGCACACCGGTGAACGCCTTACCGTCCCATTCATAATAGAGCTCCGTCCACCCGTCGCCGAAAAAGACGGGCAGATACTCGTCAAAATTCTGTGAAAGGCGATCGGAAGCGAGCAAGTCTTCTTTCGACAAGAAGAAAACCTTGCCCTCGTCCGTTCCCTCCGATAGTATACCCGAAAAATCCTCCGTTTTATAAAGAAATTCGAGATATCGCAATCCCGACGTAGCATCCGCCCAATGGACAACGCCGCACGGTGTCAGATTGCGGACCGAAAGCCCCGTTTCCTCCGCGATTTCGCGCGCGGCGCACGCCGTCAAGCTCTCGCCCGGCTCCACGTGCCCGCCGGGAAACGTCAGCCCCGGCCAATCCGTTTTACAACGGTCGAGCACGAGAACGCGGCCACTCTCGTGCTCATAAACCATTGTCATTGTGTAAAGTTTGCACGGGCTCACGCTCATGCGTTTGTCCTCGACGCGATCTCGGCGCAGACCTTTTCGCCGAATTCGTCCACGGTCATCGTGCCGAGCACTTTACCGTCGCGCGTGCGAACGGAGACCGTTCCGTTTTCGATCTCTTTGTCGCCGATGACGACCATATACGGCACTTTTTCAAGCTGTGCCGCGCGAATCTTGTAGTTCGCGCTTTCGCTGCGGTCGTCGAATTCGACGCGGATCTTCTTGGCGCGGAGCGCGTCCGTCACCTTGGCGGCATATTCGTTCGCGCGGTCGGCGATCGTAATGACCTTGACCTGCACGGGCGAGAGCCAAACCGGGAATTTGCCCGCGAAATGCTCGGTGATCACGCCGATGAAGCGTTCGATTGAGCCGAACACGACGCGGTGGATCATAACGGGACAATGCTTTTCGCCGTCCGCGCCCGTATATTCGAGTCCGAATCTGCCCGGAAGCTGATAGTCCAGCTGCACGGTGCCGCATTGCCATGTTCTGTCGAGCGAATCCTGAATGTGGAAGTCGAGCTTCGGTCCGTAGAACGCGCCGTCGCCGGGGTTGATCTCATAAGTCTTGCCGATCGACGTGACGGCGTTTGCGAGCGCGGCAGTCGCAATTTCCCAATCGGCTTCGCTGCCGATGTGATCCTCCGGCATCGTCGAAAGCTCGATCTTATAGGACACGCCGAAGAGCGAATACACTTCGTCAAAGAGCCCGATGATGCGCGTCACTTCCTCGGTGATCTGTTCGGGCGCGAGCAGAATGTGCGCGTCGTCCTGCGTGAAGCAACGGACGCGGAACATTCCGTGAAGCGCGCCGGAAAGCTCGTGGCGATGCACGATGCCGAGCTCGCCGTAGCGGAGCGGCAGATCGCGGTAGGAGTGCGGTTCCAGCCCGTAAACGAGGATACTGCCGGGGCAGTTCATCGGCTTGATGGCAAAGTCTTCTTCGTCGATGACGGTCGTATACATATTTTCCTTATAGTGATCCCAGTGGCCGGAGGTCTCCCAAAGCGTGCGCTTCATGATCTGCGGCGTCGAGATTTCGAGATAATCCCACTTTCTGTGGACCTCGCGCCAATAGTCGATCAGCGTATTTTTCAGCACCATGCCCTTCGGCAGATAGAACGGGAAGCCGGGCGCTTCATCGCGGAACGCGAACAGACCAAGCTCTTTGCCGAGTTTTCTGTGGTCGCGTTTCTTGGCTTCCTCGATGTGTTCGAGATACAGGTCGAGGTCTTCTTTTTTCGAGAACGCCGTGCCGTAAATGCGCACGAGCATTTTATTCTTCTCATTGCCGCGCCAGTAGGCACCCGCCACAGAGGTCAGCTTGACTGCTTTGACCGCGGACGTATACGTGACGTGAGGGCCCGCGCAGAGATCGACGAAATCGCCCTGCTTGAAGAAGCTCAGCTCGGCATCCTCCGGCAAATCACGGATGAGTTCTACCTTATAGGGCTCGCCGCGCTCCTCCATGAACGCGATCGCTTCCGCGCGCGGCATGGTGAAACGCTCCATTTTCAGATTTTCCTTGATGATCTTTTTCATCTCGGCTTCGAGCGCCGAAAGATCGTCCTCGGAGAACGGAACGTCACGGTCAAAATCGTAATAGAAGCCCTCTTTGATCGACGGACCGATCGCCAGCTTCGTATCCGGATAGAGGCGTTTCACCGCCTGCGCAAGGATATGCGATGCCGTGTGGCGAAGCGCGTTTCTGCCGAGCTCTTCCTCGAACGTGCTTTCGACGATCAAGCCGTCTTTTCCGATGATTTTCATAATTCCCTCTTTCCGTCGCAACGCGACAACAAGTTTTACAAAATAAAAAAACCCAAACCGACCGAAATCGGTTTGAGGTGCAAGGCACGGTTCCACTCAACGTTTCACTCAACGCGCGATAACGGGCGCATCCGATGTGCCATTTCCTGCACACAGCCGTAAGGTGGTATCCGTCGAATGAAATCCGGCGCGCTTTCAGCCGCGGCGCGCTTCTCTGTCAGAATTTCGGATCGGGGACGTGTCCTTGCGATCGCTTTTTCATAACGAATATCAGTTTACACCGAAAAATCCGGTTTGTCAAGAGCGTTTTTCAAAGAAGCGCGTTTTCGGGCAAAAAAATCCGGGGAAACGTCGGTTTCCCCGGAAAGTGCGTTATGCGTTCGGGCCTTCCCAAAGTCCGTAGGATTGGAGCATGAATTTGCCGATTTCCGCGAGCATTTCGTCCGCCATCCGGCGAATCTTGAACGGGATCGGTTTGAGGATCAACGTCGGCTCCCCGTTGTGCTTGAAATCGGCATGACCGCGGCGGTTCGGGGTGTCGGTCTCGATCGAGAACGCGCCCTTGTAGCCGACGTCGATCAGCGCACAGATAAATGCATCGAAATTGACGTTGCCGAACAGCGGGAAATTATGCATATCGGCGCAGAACAGTCCGTCCGGCTCGCGGATCGGATAGAGGTTATCGTGAATATGCACGGCGCGCAAATGATCGCCGAGCTTCATGATATTCGCATACTGGTCGAGACGGCGCAGATTAGCGTGACCGGTATCCCAGCAAGCGTGAATATGCGGATGATGCATGCCGTCGATGACTTTGAGCAGCTCGTCCGCCGTCGCGCAATACATATCCTTTTCGAGGAAATGCCCGAGGTTTTCAAAGCACATATCGACGTTATATTCGTCGAGCAGCGGCAAAAAACGCGAATAATATTGGATGTTTTCTTCGACGAACGATTCCGGCGTGCAACCCTTCACGTGAAGCAGATGCACAACAAGCGACGGAATCCCGAGATAGCCGCAGACGCGGATGCACTGTTCGAGGTTTTTGGCGTCCTGCTCCGTTGTTTCGTCGAGATACGCGATGATCGGTGCGTGCGCCTGCGCGAGCGTGACGCCGCGCGATTTTGCGATCTCCCGAACGCGTTTTGCCCCCAGCATCCAGTGATCCGAAAGGAAGAACGCGTCGTGCGGGCTGTCGAGACTCAAATCGAGCGCCTGATAGCCGAGGTCCGCGTAATAGTTGATCACATCCCCGATGTCAC
>CALEJO010000123.1 GCA_937898155.1 uncultured Clostridia bacterium
CTGATGCCGGTGCTCAAAAGCAGGTTCTACAACTATAAGGGCCGTCCTCTCCCTTACGGAGAGGTGATCGGTGCCGAAAATATCGATAAGGTAATCAATATCGACCAAAGCCCTATCGGAAAGACGCCGCGCTCGAATCCAGCTTCCATAAAACGATCAAGAAAGTCTCGCAGGATATCGAGCAGATGAAGTTCAATACCGCGATCGCGTCGCTGATGACGCTCCTCAACGAGATCACCGATCACGGCTCGATCACGACGGAACAGCTCGGCATCTTCACGAAACTCCTTTGCCCGTTTGCTCCGCATATCTGCGAGGAGATCTGGGAACGGCTCGAAGGAAAAGGACTCTGCTCGCTCGCGGAATGGCCGACCTATGACGAAGCAAAGACCGTGGACAGCACGGTGACGATCGCGCTCCAAGTGCTCGGCAAGACGAGAGACACCGCCGAAATTCCGATGGACGCCGACGAGGCGACCGCGCTCGCGTGCGCGAAAAAGAGCGAGAAATTCGCCGCGCAGATCGAGGGCAAGCAGATCGTCAAAACGATCTACGTGAAGAATAAAATCCTCAACGTGATCGTTCGCTGATCGCGCGATTCGGAAAAAATGACCGGAAACGCCGGCATTTCTCCCGAAAAGTTCCTAAAAATGTGAAAAAAGGATATTGACAAAGCCGTTTTTTCTCTGTATAATAAAAGATGCTGTATTTTCGGCGTCGTATGGAATCGTTCGGAGGATCGGATATGCTTTTGGATATGACACCCATTCTTTCGGGTGCGACAGACAAAACGGAATTTGATTTTTCGTTCGTTCCCGCGAAAGACGGGCTTTTGGCTTCCGTTTACGCGGACGTGGATTTTTCCGACCCGATTCAAGTGACGGGCTTTGTGCGGAATATGGCGGGCTATATGGTGCTTTCCGCATCGGTGAAGCTCACCTACCACACAAACTGCGCGCGTTGCGCGGAGCCGGTCAGCAGCGAGCTTGAGATTGCGTTTGAAAAGGATATCGCATCGGGCGATGTGTCAAAGGATAACGATGATTACATCTTCATCGAGGATAAAAAACTCGATCTGCTGGCTCCCGTCGAGGAACAGCTGATGCTCGAAATGCCGTCGAAGACGCTGTGCCGCGAGGATTGTCGCGGACTGTGTCAGAAATGCGGAAAAAACCTCAACGAAGGCCCTTGCACCTGCGAGGAGCATGAGGTCGATCCCCGGCTTGCGATCTTGAAAACATTATTGAAATAGCGACATTTATCAAAACAGATTTCCGCGGAAATCATCAAGGAGGTGTAGGTTTACCCATGGCAGTCCCGAAGAAAAAAGTATCGAAGGCAAGACGCGATAAAAGACGTTCTAACGTATGGAAGCTCGACCTTCCGGGCATGACGAAATGCCCGAAGTGCGGTGAATACAATCTTTCCCACAGAGTTTGCAAAGCTTGCGGAACGTATAACGGCAAGGAGATCGTCAAGAAAGACGCGTAATTTTGCAACCGATAAGTTGGACCGGCAGGTATGCAAAGCGCATACCTGCCAATTTCTTTTGTGAAAGGAGGCGGTCATATGGTGAAGATCACGGCGGTGCAGTCCGGTTCGGCGGCGGCGCGCGCGGGAATTCTGGCGGGCGACGAGCTGATCTCGATCAACGGAAAAGCGATCACGGACGTGCTGGACTATCGCTTTTATCTTTGCGAGAAAAAACTGACGATCGCGCTTTGCCGCGACGGCAGTCCCGTGACGGTGAAGCTCCGCAAGGGGGAATACGACGATATCGGGCTCGAATTCGAGACGTTTTTGATGGACAAAAAACATTCCTGCAAAAATAAGTGCATCTTTTGCTTCATCGACCAGCTTCCGAAAGGGATGCGCGACACGCTTTATTTCAAGGATGACGACAGCCGCCTGTCCTTTTTGCAGGGCAATTATATCACGATGACCAATCTCTCGGACGCGGATGTCACGCGCATCATCGAAATGAAGATGTCGCCGATCAACGTGTCCGTGCATACGACGAATCCCGAACTGCGCACGTTCATGCTGAAAAATCCGAACGCGGGAAGCTCGCTTGCGTATCTCCGCCGATTCGCGGACGCGGGAACGGAGCTGAACTGCCAGATTGTGCTTTGCCGCGGCATCAACGACGGCGCGGAGCTGGAACGCACGATGCACGACCTCGCGGCGCTCTATCCGTCCGTGACGAGCGTTTCTGTCGTGCCGGCGGGCATGACGCGCTTCCGCGAGAAGCTGACGCCGTTGACGCCGTTTTCCGCGGAGGAAGCGCGCGCGGTGATCGGGCAGGTCGAAACCTTTGCCGCCGGCTGTATGGAGGCGTTCGGCACGCGGATTTTTTGCGCGGCGGACGAGCTGTATCTCGAAGCGGGACTCGCGATTCCGACGGCGGATTATTATGAGGAATTCAAGCAGATCGAAAACGGTGTCGGCATGATCGCCTCGATGCGAGAGGAATTCGCGGACGCGTGTTCCGCCGCCGAAGACGACGGACGCACGGCGAGCGTTTCGCTGGCGACGGGCACGGCGGCGTATCCGCTCATGTGCGAATTCGCCGCGAACGTGAAGACGGTTTTCCCGCATGTCGATGTTCGCGTTTATGAAGTGAAAAACCGCTTTTTCGGCGAAAGCATCACGGTCGCGGGGCTTCTGACGGGGCAGGACATCCTCGATACGCTATGCGGTAAGCCGCTCGGCGAGCGACTGCTTCTGCCGGCGTGCGCGCTCCGGCACGGGGGAGACCTTTTCCTCGACGGGGTGACACTCGATGATTTTTCGGCATCGCTCGGCGTGCCGGTGCGACTCTGCCGCAACGACGGATACGACCTCTTTGACGCGATGTGCGGCAACGATCTTCTCTGAGAAAGGAGAACGAAATGGCAAAGAAAACGATTGCGGCGATTGTCGGCAGACCGAACGTCGGCAAAAGCACGCTGTTCAATAAAATCGCGGGCGAGCGCATCTCGATCGTCGAGGATGTTCCGGGCGTCACGCGCGACCGCATTTACTATGAGACCGAATGGAACGGCAAGCCGATCCTCTTGATCGACACGGGGGGCATTGAGCCGAAAACGGACGATATGATCCTCGAAAAAATGAAGACGCAGGCGGAGATCGCGATTCAGACCGCCGACGTGATCATTTTCCTCTGCGATGTGCGGACGGGCGTGACGGCGGCGGACCGTGACATTGCGGTGATGCTCCGCCGGAGCGGAAAACCCGTGATCCTGACGGTCAATAAAGTCGATTCCGTCGGCGCGCTTCCGATGGAATATTACGAATTTTACGAGCTCGGCATCGAGGGCGATCCGACCCCCGTTTCCTCCGTGCACGGCACGGGCACGGGCGATCTGCTCGACCGCGTGCTCGAACTTTCTCCCGCGGACGACGCGGAAGAAGAGGACGCCGATTCGATCAAGGTCGCCGTCATCGGCAAGCCGAACGCGGGCAAAAGCTCGCTCGTCAATCAGGTGCTCGGCGAGGATCGCATGATCGTTTCCGACATGGCAGGCACGACGCGCGACGCGATCGACAGCTTCTTTGAAAACGAATTCGGACGCTATACGTTCATCGACACCGCCGGCATCCGCCGACAGAATAAAATTTTCGATAAGATCGAAAAATACAGCGTCCTGCGCGCGCACGCCGCCGTGGAACGCGCGGACGTGTGTCTGATCCTGATCGACGCGACCGAGGGCATCACGGAACAGGACGAAAAGATCGCGGGCATCGCACACGAGGCGGGCAAAGCGTCGATCATCGTCGTCAACAAGTGGGACCTCGTCGAAAAGGACAACTCGTCCGTCAAATCGTTTACGGACAAGATCCGCACGGCGCTTTCGTATATGCCTTACGCGCCGATCCTCTTTATCTCGGCGAAGACGGGACAGCGGCTCCCGAAGCTGTTTGAACTGATCAATTCCGTGAATGAGAACGCCGCGCTCCGCATTTCGACGGGTGCGCTCAACGACGTGCTCGGCGAAGCGATCACGCGCGTGCAACCGCCGACCGACCGCGGCAAGCGGCTGAAAATTTATTATATGACCGAGAGCGGCGTGAAACCGCCGACTTTCGTGATCTTCTGCAACGACGCGGAGCTGTTCCATTTCTCGTATCAGCGGTATATCGAAAATAAGCTCCGCGAGGTGTTCGGCTTCGACGGAACGCCGATCCGGTTCGTCATCCGCGAAAAAGGCGACGAAACCGGCACGAAAGGATAAGCCATGCAGGAACTTCTATTATCGGGACTTGTCGGAACGCTGGGCTTCGAGAGCGAAGCGGCGCTCCGGCTGACGGGCGCCTTGTGCCTCGTCGCGGCATATCTGATCGGAAGCATCAATTTCGCCGTCATCTTTTCACGCGCGTTTTTTCACGAGGACGTGCGGGAAAAGGGAAGCGGCAACGCCGGCTCGACGAATATGCTTCGCAATTACGGCTGGAAAGTCGCGGCGCTGACTCTTGTCTGTGACGCGCTGAAAGCGGCGATCGCCACGGCGCTCGGACTGCTTCTCATGCCCTACGCCACGGGCTTTGCCTACGTGAGCGGTTTCTTCTGTCTCGTGGGACACGCGTTCCCCGTGTTCTTTCACTTTCGCGGCGGCAAGAGCGTCGCGTCGCTCGCGGGCGTGATCCTCGTTCTGAATCCGCTCCTCTTTGGACTGTTGCTCGTTTTGTTCGTGCTGATCATCGCGCTGTTTGGCTATGTGTCGCTCGGATCGATCGTTTGCGCGCTGGCGTTTCCGGTTTTCAACGTGATCTTCCCGTTTTGGTTTTCCCCCGTGCCGCCGACGGCGATCGTTTTTTCGCTTCTCGCGGCGGTTCTCGTCGTCTTTTTGCATCGACAGAATATCGGACGGCTTTGGCGCGGCGAGGAACCGCGTTTCTCGCTACGCGGCGGAAAAACGTGATTTTTTCGCAAAAAGTTCCGATAAATTTCGGAAAACCTCTTGCTATTTCCAAAAAATGATGATATGATAGAACAGTAATTTAGATAAAAAGGCGCTTTTGCCACCCTCTCATGGCAAAATGCCGATTATATCCATTCGACAAGGAGGTGTATCAAATGCCGAATATCAAATCCGCGAAGAAGCGCGTCAAAGTGATCGAAGCGAAAACGTTGCAGAACAAGATGTTCAAATCCGCTCTGAAAACGGATCTCAAAAAATATGAGGCCGCTGTTGCCGCGGGCGACAAAGAACTCGCGCAGGAAACCTACAAGCAGGCAGTCAAGAAGATTGACCAGGCCGTGGCGCACGGAATCCTTCACAAGAACAACGCCGCCAGAAAGAAGAGCAGATTCACGTCTATGCTCAATAACATGAACGCGTAAGAGCTTTTGAAAAACGAAACACCTCATCTCACCGAGGTGTTTTCTTTTTTGTCTGAACTCGCGGCAAAATCTTGACAAGCATTTTTAACGATGCTATAATAATTCTGTTAATCGAAAAAATCTCTCGATCAAAGGAGAACTCTATGAAAGTCAGCAAAATGCTCGGCGAGCGCTTCAAGGAAGCGCCGAAGGATTGTGTCATTGCCAGCCACGCGCTCATGATGCGTGGCGGCTATATGAAATATGTCGGAAACGGAATCTATTCGCTCTTTATGCCCACAAAGCGCATCACGACGAAGATCGAGCGCATCATCCGCGAGGAGATGGATCGCATCGACGGACAGGAAGTGATGTTCCCTGTGGTCATGCCCGCGACGCTGTGGCAGGAGTCGGGCAGATATACGAGCATCGGCAGCGAAATGGCACGCTTTCAGGATCGTTCGGGCAACGATATGGTGCTCGGCATGACGCACGAAGAAGCGGCGGTCCAGCTCGCCCGCGATACCGCGAAATCCTATGTCGATTTCCCGTTTATGATCTATCAGGTGCAGACGAAATTCCGCGACGAGCCCCGTGCGCGCGGCGGTCTCATCCGCGTGCGCGAGTTCACGATGAAGGACGCGTATTCTTTCCACACCTCGCAGGAGGACCTCGAAGCGTATTACGAGCGCGCTTACCACGCGTATGAACGCATTTTCCGCCGCGCCGGCGCGAAAAACGTTATCGCCGTCAAGTCCGATTCGGGCATGATGGGCGGCAATATTTCTCACGAGTTCATGCTCCTCTCCGAGATCGGCGAGGATACGCTCGCGATCTGCCCCGAATGCGGCTATCAGGCGAATATGGAAGCGGCGGACTGCATCGTCACAAACGAGCCTTGCGAAGCGGCACCGCTCGAAAAAGTTCATACGCCGAACGTCAAAACGATCGAGGATCTGACGAAATTCCTCGGCGTGGACGAAAAGAAAATGTGCAAAGCGGTCGTCTATCAGAAGAACGAGGACGACTCCTATCTGATCGTGTTCATCCGCGGCGACCTCGAAGTCAACGAAACGAAGCTGCGCAACTATCTCGGCTATGAGATTCATCCGGCGGCAGTCATCACCGAGGAGAGCGGCATCGTCGCCGGCTTCATCGGCCCGATGGGACTGGACAAGAAGATCGTCACCGTTTGGGATCGCTCGCTCGTCGGGTGCGAAAACCTGCTCTGCGGCGCGAATGAGACGGATTATCATTTCAAGGGACTTAACGTCGCGCGCGACATCGGCAAGGTGGATTACGTCGATGTGGCGAAGATTTACGAGGGCGCGGTTTGCCCTGTGTGCGGCAAGCCCGTCATCACGATCCGCAAGGGCATTGAGGTCGGCAACATCTTCCAGCTCGGCACGAAATATACGAAATCGATGGATATGACGTATCTGGACGCGGACGGCGTGGCGAAGCACCCGATCATGGGCTGCTACGGCATCGGCGTCGGACGTCTCTGCGCGTCGATCTGCCAGGAGAGCCACGACGACTACGGTCCGATCTGGCCGATGTCGATCGCGCCGTGGCAGGTCGAGGTCTGCAACCTCCGTTGCGATGACGAAACGGTCAATTCCACGGCGAACGCGCTCTACGAAGCGCTCGGCAACCTCGGTGTCGAGGTGCTTTACGATGACCGCAATATCCGCCCCGGCGCGATGTTCGCGGACGCCGATCTGTTCGGCATCCCCGTGCGCGCGGTCGTTTCGCCGAAGACTTGTGAACGCGGTGTTGTCGAGGTTTCGTTCCGCGACAAATCGTGGAAAGGCGAATTCCCGATCGACGAAGCGCCCGAGAAGATCGCCGCGCTTGTTCGGGAAGAACTAAAAAAATATCAGATTTGAGAGTGAATTGTCAAGAGAAGTGCAACACTTTGTTTAATTCAACATCCCATAAATCC
>CALEJO010000124.1 GCA_937898155.1 uncultured Clostridia bacterium
AGTCGGATGCGAAATGGCTTCCTGAGGTGCTTGCGCCTGTGACTTTTGCCGAGTCCCTTGCGCTCGTCAAAAAAACGAGTTGCTTGGTTGGCGCGCTTACCTCTCCACCGCCGCGACTGATTGGCGAAGTTCTCAGTGGCAGTCGGTTTGCGTCTTCATGTTTATCTATTTTCGTCGGTCCCGAGGGCGGCTATGCGCTGGAGGAGATCCGCGCGGCAGAGGCGGCGGGCATCGCCGTCGTCGGTCTCGGCTCGCGCATTTTGCGCGCGGAAACCGCGTCCGGCTTTGTGCTTTCGTGCCTGTGCTACGAATGGGAAATGCAATAAAGTAAAAAACAGTTCGCCGGCGGTCGAACGAACGAAAATACGAAACCCCGCCGAGATTGGATATCACTATGAAGGACAAAACACAGAACAACTCAACGAAAAAGCCGCTCTCCAAAGAAGATCGGCAGCTCTATCGCCTCTTTTTGATCTTCGCGGTGGCGATCCTCGGATTCGCCGCTTTGCGTTTGATCAACGAAAGCCGTCTGATGGCGTTTCTCGTCGTCGGCAGATGGATCGCGCTCGGGCTTCTGATCCTCAATATCGCCGCGCTCATTTATCTGCGTTGCGTGAAAAAGATCAACGAAGAGGGGCACCTCCTGACGGCCTGCGGCGTTTCGTATTTCACGATCTCCGTTTTCGCGCTGATGGTGATTTACCAGGAGCTGAACAATTCCAACGTCAAGGTGCAGGTCGCGTTCGCGTTCATTTCGCTGCTTGCGATCATCTATAATCTTTTCCGCCGCGAATTCGTGTGCGTTTCCGCTTGCTCGTTCATCGAGGCGATGTTCCTTTATTTCATTCATACGCCCGCATACAGCATGACGGAAAAGGTTCTGCGCGGCATTTCCTACGTCGGTGCGTTCCTGTTGCCGGTTCTGCTTCTCGCATTCGCTGTGGCGGCGTTCGTGAAAAAGGGAACGATCCGGTTCGGATCGCGCACGATTTACAGCGCGAAAACCTCCTTTGAGCCGCGTCTGCTTGCCGTTTTGGGCGGGATTTTGCTCGTCGCCGCGTTGCTGACGCTTCTTGTTCCCGCTATGTTTGTCGCCGTATTGATCGCGCTTTTGGTGATTTATGTCGTGATTGGTATGGTATGCACGATAAAACTGATCTGATTTTAGATATTTTTACAAAAAAACTATTGAATTTCTACAAAATATGAGTTAAAATATGGGAAAGATTGTTCCCGGTGTTTTAACTCATAATTTTGTGTATAAGAGAGGAAGTCAACCATGTCCAATCGGCTGTTTCAGGGTTTGCTGCATCAAATGAAGGATGAGATCGGAAGAACGATCGGCATTATGGACGAAAACGGCGTGATCGTCGCGTGCAGCGATCTGATGAAAATCGGAGAAACACGGCAGGCGGTCAAAGAGGAGCTTTCCTATTCCTCGGATTCCGTCGTGTTTGCAGGATGCACCTATCGTTCCATGACGGGCAGTCCGAATCCGGAATATACCGTGTTCGTGGAAGGGGAAGACGTGCTTGCCGAGAAAATGGCGGTCGTGCTTGCCGTTTCGCTGAATAATATCAAGACGTTCCACGACGATAAATACGACAAAGCGTCGTTCATCAAAAACATCCTGCTCGACAACATTCTTCCCGGCGATATCTATGTCAAGAGCAAGGAGCTTCGCTTTGCCACGGACGTGCTTCGCATCGTGTATCTTTTGAAATTCGGTCCGAACACCGAAAACTTCCCCTATGATATCATTCAGAATATGTTCCCGAACAACAATCAGGACTACGTCGTCAGCACGGGCGAACGCGACATCGTGCTGGTGCGCGAGATCAAGCCGGGAACCGACGCCGCCGCGATCGAAAAGACGGCGACGACCATCGCCGACACGCTCGCCACCGAGTTTTATACGAAGGTCTCGATCGGCATCGGCAGCGCGGTGGATAATATCAAAGACATCGCCCGCTCCTATCGGGAAGCGCAGGCGGCACTCGAAGTCGGCAGAGTCTTCGACACCGACAAGAGCATTGTCAGTTATGAAAATCTCGGCATCGGGCGGCTGATCTATCAGCTTCCGACGACGCTTTGCGAAATGTTCCTTAACGAAGTGTTCAAGAAGGGTTCGATCGAATCGCTCGACCGTGAGACGCTTTCCACGATCCAATGCTTCTTTGAAAACAATCTGAACGTCTCCGAAACGTCGAGAAAAATGTTCGTGCACCGCAATACGCTCGTCTATCGTCTCGACAAGATCAAAAAGCTGACGGGGCTCGATCTGCGCGAATTTGACAACGCGATCACGTTCAAGGTCGCGCTGATGGTCAAGAGCTATCTGAACTCGAAAAATAACCGATATTGATTTCGTTTGGGCGTCTCGGACTTTCGAGTCGCTCAAACGCATATTCTATGGAACCAAGGAGGAGCCGTGATGGAAGAATCCGAACGGAACGAAGAACAATTTTCCGAAGCGCA
>CALEJO010000125.1 GCA_937898155.1 uncultured Clostridia bacterium
TAACCCAGCCGTCAGCTTCCCGCCGTAAAGACGGGAACGCTGTCCGCGCGGATCGCGTAATTCCATTTTCGATCCGGCGTGATGCGATAGGTCGGGAATGCTTCTCCGTCGCAGACCGCCGTTTCCGTGATCTCGCGATCACCCTTCATGCCGAGGCAATAGACCAGCGGGCCGCGCGTGAAATAGACGCCGGGCGCGCTTTTTTCTTTGCGGACGTCGGCGTCTAACGTGACGGCAATCTCCGTGTCTCCCGCAATGTCCAGCTCGGCGTAGCCGTGCCGGACGGTGTAGGGACGGTCAATGTGCAGTCCCGCGCACCAAGCGGGAATCCGCAGGCGGAGACGGAATGTGCCTTCCGTTTTCACGGAAAGCGAGAGCGAGAGATCGAACGGATACCGCGTCGTTTCCTCGATGGAAAACGCCTGTCCGTTCACCGTTCCCGTCACGCGGCACGGACCGTAGAGCTTGGCGGTCACGGCGTTTTCCGTCACCTGCCACGTGTGAAGCACATAATTCGGCATGATGCGGTTGACGTTGCCCGGGCAACACGCCGTCATCGGGTTCGGCGCAAAGCGCATCCCTTTGTTGCCGCGGCAATACCACGCGTGCGAGGATTGCCCGTCCATGATGAGTTGATTGCCGCAGGAGAAATATTGCAGGGCACGGAAATCCTCCGTCACACAGCCGATGCCCGCGTTGAAAACGCACCGCTCGATGCGATCGCCATCCGCGGCGTCATCGCGAATGAAATACCGATTTTCCAGTGCCCACGTCATATCGGCGACGTCGCACGTTTCGGCACATTCGTTGTAAAGCGAGCTGCGGAGCCGCTCCGTCGAGGAGTTCACGCCGGATGGGAGCATATAATAGCGGAAGAGCTTGCGATAGGCGGCGTCCGTCGTGCGCAGATATTCTGTTTTGCCCGTTGCGCGATAGAGCAGTGCGCCGAGCTTCGCGTATTCGTGATAGGAAACGCCGTGGACGTGCATCTTTTTGCCGTCGGTCAGGCGCCGCGCGCAGAACGTCTCGGCAAATTCCCGCGTCTGCTCCACGTTCGGCGTTTCGTCGAGAAAATGCTCGATTTTTTCATTTTGGCGGCGATAGGCGTCCTCCGCCATGTCGAGAAGCGCCCGCCTGCCGGTGTCGGCAAACAGCGCAAGCAGGATTTCCACATTCAAAACGTTTCGCATCTCCGCGTAATCAAACGGCACGTTGAGATAATGCCGGATCAGCGCGTCGCGGATGCG
Organism: uncultured Clostridia bacterium; assembly: GCA_937898155.1. Classification (GTDB taxonomy): domain Bacteria; phylum Bacillota; class Clostridia; order Oscillospirales; family CAG-272; genus QALR01. The sequence continues at coordinate 1,248 of CALEJO010000125.1, forward strand.
CGTGTCGCCGTTATACTCATAAAGCGCGAGGCACGCACGGAAAAAGACCACGTGCGGCCAGCGCGTGTAGCCGTCCTGATACCTTTTCAGCTGCTTCGGGCCGAGATAGCCGTCCGCGTCGGGGTGCAGAATGACGCGATAGATGCATTCCGCCGCCTCTTTGATGAGCGCGTCGTCGCGGAGCGCGATCGCCGCGCGCATCCTCCCGTCGATATGATAGGCGGTTTGCTCGTATGGCCACCAGAAAACACCCGGATAGTCGCCCTCTTCCACGTTCGGATTGCCCCAAAACGACCGATCAAACGGGAAGCCGGCGGCTTCCATATGGCCGGTCAGTCCGGTCATCTGCGTGTGAAGATACTCCGCAAGCCAGCCGCGTGCGGTGATTTCCGCTTTTTTCATGCTGTTTCCTCCAAGGTTGATTGATAAAAGCTCTGCTTCCATGGCGAAATAGAGAGCAAAATCCTAATCGTTCGCCCGATCGTCACAATAGCCCGTTTTTATTTGACAAACGTCCAGACCTGCATTTCCTGCACGCCGCGGTTGGCAAAGGCATAATAGGGGATCAGCGTGGCGCGGAATGGCTCGAAGCTGTCGTGCTTTTCGCTGTAAAGCGGCGCGGCATCGTCTCCGCGTCGGCGAAATGCGCGCACGGTCAGACACGGAACGCCGAGCGTTTTATGCGTTTCCTGCCGGAACGCGGCACGGCTGTCCAGCCGGATGTCGCGCAGATAGGCGCCGTTGTCGGCGCTCTCCATGCAGTAAACGATCGGACCGCGCATGACGGCGTATTTGCCGCAATCGAAATATGCTTCCGGGCGCGCCTCGATATAGACGGGCTTCATCGGGAAGCGGAACGTCACGGACTCGCCGTCCGCGAGCGTGAAATAGGCATATCCTTTTTCGGTCAAATAGGACGTTTTTGCCCACGCGGGCACGCGGATCGCCAGCTTGACCGTGCCGCCGTCGGCGCGGAGCGTCACGGCGCCGTCTTTCGGAAAGCGCGTTTTCATTTCCACGGTCACAGGCTTGCCGTCGCGGGCAACGCGGATCTTTGACGGAATGTATTGATGGATGCAAAGCACGTCTTCGTATTCGGACGCGACGTAATTTTCGACCGAGGAAAGATAGCGCACGATGTTGGGCGGACAACAGGAGCAGCCGAAGACCTCGCTTCTCTGCATCTGCGGCCAATGCATGGGCTTGCCGGAAAGGTATCGGCTCGTGTCGCGGTTGGGCAGATACGGGATGATTTCGAGCGGATTTTCATAGAAAAACGACTTGCCGTCGAGAGAGACGGAAGAAAGCCCGTTATAGAGAACGCGCTCCACCACGTCGGAATAGCGGCTGTCCGGTCCGAAGCGGAGCATCCGATTCGCAAAAAAAGCAAGTCCGATCGAAGCACAACTCTCCGTATAGGCGAGAAGATTGCACAGATCGTAATCCATCGTGAACGCCTCACCGAACGAGGACGAACCGATGCCGCCGGTCACATACATTTTCTTTGAGACGATGTTATCGAAGATCGCCTCACAGGCGGTCTTCATCGCCTCGTCGCCGGTCAGGTAAGCGACGTCCGCCATCGCGGAATAGAGATAGACGGCGCGCACGGCGTGCCCTTCTGCCGTCCGTTGCTCCCTCACGGGGAGATGAGACTGAAAATGTTTGTTTTCCGCCTCGCTTTTGCCGTCCGTATCGCAGGTGCCGCGCAGGTCGAGAAATTTTTGCGCCATCTCAAAATAGCGTTTTTCACCCGTGCATTGCCACAGACGAACGAGCGCAAGCTCGATTTCTTCATGCCCCGGCGTGCGGAAACCGGTGTCCGCGTCGAGGAAAAAGCGCTTTTCGATATAATCCGCATAGCGGCACATGGCATCGAGAAGCTTCTTTTTGCCCGTCGCCTCGTAATACGCCACAGCCGCCTCCATCAGATGGCCGGCGCAGTAAAGCTCGTGGCAGTCCCGATCCGTAAAGCGCTTTTCGGGCGCGACCACGGTGAAATAGATGTTGAAATAGCCGTCCTCGCCTTGATTTTTCACGAGGTCGTCAATGACCGCGTCCGCGAGCTTTTCGAGGCGTGGCTCACGTTTTTTCGCGGTCAGATACGCCACGCCCTCGATCCATTTGGCGACGTCGGAGTCCCAGAAAAAGTGCGGCTTTTGCGCCATGCCCTCTTTCCAGTCGCAACGGAATGCGCCGATGCGTCCCGTATCGGCGAAGCGGCGATAGACCGCCATAGCGGTCGTTTTTCGCACCATATTTTCTTTTTCCTTCCAAAAACCGCCCGTGATCGTGATATTCCGATAATCCATTGTGCTCTCCTTTTGTCCGTCCGAAAACTTCTTGCTTGGATCCTTTGCCGCTCGCCCGACGCGTGTCATATTCGGGCGGCGTGACCTCCTGTTCAATATAACATATACCGCTCCGCAAGTCAACCTCGGCGAGGAGAAACCGTCAAAAAATTTTGAGGAAAGCGCTCCCCCGATCCGCATTGACTTCTGTTCGGAACGGTGATATACTGAAAGCGCACACAGGGAAATTTTCGGGCGATCGTAGAGGAAGTCAAGCGCGTCGGAGCATACCGATAACGTCCGCTCTTTACAGCTGAGGACAAATCAGAATTTGTGGAGGAGAAAAAATGAAAACATTGTATTTGATTGGCGGCACTATGGGAGTTGGAAAGACAACTGTATGTCAGCAGTTGAAAAAGGAACTTGATAAAGCCGTATTTTTGGATGGCGATTGGTGTTGGGATGCCAATCCGTTTCAGGTCACGGAAGAAACGAAGTTAATGGTGCTTCGTAATATTTGCTTTCTGCTTAACAGTTTTCTTCATTGTTCCGCCTATGAAAACGTGATTTTCTGTTGGGTAATGCACGAACAGTCAATCATCGATACGATACTCCATGCTTTAGATACAGAGAACTGCAAGGTTGTCAAAGTATCATTGACGGTAGATGAAAACAATTTGCGAAGCAGATTGCAGGCCGATGTGAATAACGGACTTCGTACCGATGATGTGATCGAAAGAAGCATTGCAAGAATCGGAATGTATCAAAAGCTTGATACTGTAAAAATAGACACGAGCAATAAAGCAGTCTGTGAAATCACTAATGAGATAAAGATACATGGATAACGACAAATCCCGGTTTGTCGAGATGAAAAATACCCGCCGAAGTGGAAAGCAGATTTCTTTTTCGGCGGGTTTCTTATGTCATAAAACTTTCTTGTGCGGCTATCTCGTTTGAACAGGTCTGTTTTTTTGATTATGAGAACGCGGCGAAGGAGAGAATCTCGGGCGTGCCGTCCGCCTCGGTGATTTCCAGCCGGAAACGCGGACAACGTGTCTCCGGGACGGGAATGATCCGTTTTCTGCCGATGCTGTGCCCCTCGCAGAGGAGAAAATTCCAGTCCGCGTAAGGATATTTGGAGGGAATGGTCGCATAGAGCTTCCATCCCTTGATCATCGCGCCGCCGCAGAGGTTTTCTTCGATGATCAGACGTTTTACCCGCGGCAAATACATCGTGTCCTTGATTTCCGTTTGGTATTTTTCTCTGGAATAGCAGAGAGTCCAGACGTTCCCCTCGCGGGTGAGGCAGTCCATGCCGCACGGGGAAGCGGTGAGCGCCGTGACCGCCGCGCGGAATTCCCGCAACCGTGCTTCGTCGGCTTGTTCAAGATGTCCGTTCGGCGCGGGCGCGAGATTGAGAAGCATGGCGGCACCTCTGCCGACGCCCGTCTCATACATTCCGACAAGCTCCCCAACGGATTTGATCGTATAGGCGTTGTCCTCCCAAAACCAGCTGTCTCGCATCCGCAGGTCGCCCTCCAAACAGACAAAAGAACCATTTTTATCATTTGTCATGTCATAGGGAACGTAGCAATCCTCGTTTCCGATGCCGCGCACGTCATCGCCCATCACGAGCAGATCGGGTTGTAGCGAGCGGACGTAGCCGAGGATGCCGGACGCGTCGTATCCGTTCGGGAAGCCGCCGTCAAACCAAAGATAGTCGATCTTGCCGTAGCGCCCGTCGAGCAGCTCGCCGAGCTGACCGCGATAATAGCGATCGGCGGCCGCTTGATCGGAAAAATCAATTCTGTCGCCCCATTCCTTGGGGGAATAGTAAAGCCCGCAGGCGATCCCGTTTTCATGGCACGCTTCGGTGAAGAGTGCCACCGCGTCGCCTTTGCCGCCCATCCATGGCGACTGCGCCACGGAATAGGTCGAATACGCGGACTGCCACATCGCAAATCCGTCGTGATGCTTGGTCGTCATCACGGCAAATTGCGCGCCCGCCGCTTTCGCGGTCTTGATCCAACCGTTCGGATCAAAGTCCTCCGGCAAAAAGCCATCGGCGGGCATGGGAACGCCGTCCCAGTCATGATGACCGTGATGAAACGTGCGGATGCCATAATGAAAAAAGATGCCGAATTCCCATGAAAGATATTTCTTTTGCCGTTCCGTCACCGTGTGCATTGCCATGCCTCCGAAGATTTTTTCCTCTGTCAGTATACCATCCGTTGCCGTCTCTGTCAACGAAAAACGAAAAAAGACTTGCCCGCTCGGGCAAGTCTTTTTGTCTTCCTCTTAGTCGCTGATGAAGGGAAGCAGCGCGACGTGGCGTGCTCTCTTGATCGCTTCGGTGAGTTCTCTCTGATGTTTTGCGCAGGTGCCGGTGACTCTGCGGGGCAGAATCTTCGAGCGCTCGGAAATGAACTTTCTGAGTCTGGCAACATCCTTGTAGTCAATCGTCTCTACCTTCTCCGCGCAGAACACGCAGACTTTTTTTCTTCTGTGCATTGCGCCATTCGGGCGAGCCGGTCTTTGCTCTCTATCCATAATGATGAAACCTCCTTATAGAATATAGTGAATTCCGCGTTCCTCAGAACGGGAGATCGTCGTCGCCGGGAACTTCTTCAAATTTCGGCGCGTCGGCAGGCACGTTCGAGAACGAAGGCACCTGATAATCGTCCACTCTCTGGGAATCGCTCTTGCGCTCCACGAAGTTTGCTTCGTCGGCAATCACTTCGGTCGCGTAGCGTTTGGAACCGTCTTGCGCGGTCCAGCTTCTGGATTGCAGGGAACCGCAGATGCAAATGGCATTGCCCTTTTTGAAATACTTCGAAATAAATTCGGCGGTATTGCGCCATGCCACGATATTGATAAAATCGCTTTGCGCCTGTTCACCTGCTTTGGAATATTTGCGCGTCACACCGATGGAGAACGAGCAAACACTCACGCCGGTCGGGGTCTGTTTGAGTTCGGGATCCGCGGTCAGATGACCGATCAGGATCACTTTGTTCAGACTTGCCATTTTGTTGATTCCTCCTTTTCCGGATTAGACACGGATCGTCAGTTCACGCATGACGCCTTCGGTAATGCTGAACACACGCTCCAACTCGGCGACAAAGCTCGGATCCGCCGTGAATTTGACGAGGACGTAATACCCCTCTGTCAAATCATTGATCGGATACGCCAGCTTGCGCTTGCCCCACTCGTCGAAAGACTCGATCGTGCCGTTTTCCTCGATCAGTGATTTGAACTTGCCGACGAGGGCGGCGGTGTCTTCCTCCGTGCCCGTGGAATCCACGATATACATGGTTTCATAGGATACGAGTTTCTTTTCCATCTGATTTGCACCTCCTTTTGGACATAAGGCCGCGGACAGCCAAAATTTATCCGCAGCAAGGAGAAGATCCCCGATGGGGGATTCTTCATCTCGGATATTATAGCATCGAAAATCCCGTTTGTCAACTGATTTTTTGTTTTCTTTTGGCTCTTTTTCGGAAAAACTCCGTGCTCCGTCGAAAAAAATGCGAAAACGGGAGCTTCTGTCGGACGTTTGACGCAGATTGCACTTGATTTTCCCAAACAGACTTGCTATAATGAAAGTGTATTTTATGTGACATCATTTCGCACGCGCGACGGAGGCATCATGAAGCTCTATAATACCCTCTCCAAAACCATCGAAGAATTTATCCCGAACGAGCCCGGCAAGGTGAAAATGTATACCTGCGGGCCGACAGTCTATCATTTCGCGCATATCGGCAACCTGCGCACCTACATCATGGAGGACGTGCTGGAAAAATTCCTGCGCTACGCGGGCTACGAGGTCACGCGCGTCATGAACGTGACGGACGTCGGACATCTGACGAGCGACGGCGACACCGGCGAAGATAAAATGCTCAAAGGCGCGCGCCGCGAGCATAAGACCGTCATGGAGATCGCGGACTTTTACCGCAAGGCGTTCTTCTCCGATTGTGACAAGCTGAACATCCGCACGCCGGATATCGTCCAGCCCGCGACGGGGTGCATCGCGGAATTCATCTCGATCATCGAATATCTGCTCGCACACGATTACGCCTATTTCGCGGAGGGGAACGTCTATTTCGACACCTCGAAAGCGAAGGATTATTACGCGCTTTCGGGACACAATACCGAGGAGCTGATGGTCGGCGTGCGCGACGACGTTTCCGAGGACACGAACAAACGCAACAAGAGCGACTTTGTGCTTTGGTTCACGAAATCGAAATTCGAGGATCAGGAGCTGAAATGGGAGAGCCCGTGGGGGCTCGGCTATCCCGGCTGGCACATCGAATGCTCCGGCATCAGCATCAAATATCTCGGAGAGCATCTCGACATCCATTGCGGCGGCGTGGACAACATCTTCCCGCACCACACGAACGAGATCGCGCAAAGCGAGGCATATCTCGGGCACAAGTGGTGCAATTACTGGTTCCACACCCAGCATCTCAACGACGAAACGGGCAAAATGAGCAAAAGCAAGGGCGAATTTCTGACCGTCTCCCTGCTCGAAAGTAAGGGATACGATCCGCTCGCCTATCGGCTCTTCTGCCTGCAAAGCCATTATCGCAAGCCGCTGACGTTCAGCTACGCGAATCTCGATAACTGCGCGTCCGCTTATACCAAGCTCTTGCGCCGCGTGGCGGCGCTCGGCACGGACGGCACGCCGGACGCTTCGGCGCTCGACGCCTACCGCGCGAAATTCATTGAGCAGGTCGGCATGGACCTCAACACCGCGCAGGGATTGACCGTGCTTTACGATATGCTGAAAGACAGCGCGCTTTCCGACGCGACCAAACGCGCGATCGCGCTGGACTTCGACCGCGTGCTTTCCCTCGGACTCGACCGCGCGAAAGCGGAACCGGAGCCCGCGCCCGTCGCGGACGGCGCCGACGCGTGGATCCTCGAAAAGATCGCCGCGCGCGCCGACGCGAAGAAAGCAAAAAATTACGCGCTCGCCGACGCGATCCGCGCGGAGCTCGCCGCGCAGGGCGTCACGCTCGTCGATACCAAAGACGGCACAACCTACACCAAAGCATAAGGCGGATCACATATGAAACAGAAACCCATCAAAGTCGGCTTCGTGTCGCTCGGTTGCTCCAAAAATCTGACCGACACCGAAGTCATGCTGGCAAAGCTCGTCGCGGCGGGCTATGAAATCACCCCCGAGGATATCGAGGCGGACGTCATCATCGTCAATACCTGCGCGTTCATCGAAAGCGCAAAGCAGGAGGCAATCGACAATATTCTCGACGTGGCGTGGCTGAAAAAGCACCGCCACCTGAAAGCGATCATCGTCACGGGATGCCTCGCGGAGCGCTATCGCACGCAGATTTTCGACGAGATCCCCGAGGTGGACGCCGTGCTTGGCGTCGGCAGTCTCGACCATATCGCGGAAGCGGTCGATGCCGTGCTGAAAAAAGAAAAATACAGCTCGTTTGACGACAAAAACACCTCGCCGCTCGGTGGGGAGCGCATCGTCACAACGCCGGAGTATACAGCGTATCTCAAAATCGCGGAGGGCTGCGACAACCGTTGCACCTATTGCGCGATCCCGATGATCCGCGGCAAATTCCGCAGCCGCCCGATCGAAGACATCGTGGCGGAAGCCAAGGAAATGGAATCGATCGGCGTCAAGGAGCTGAATCTGATCGCGCAGGACACTTCGCGCTACGGGCTCGACCTTTACGGCGAATACAAGCTCGCCGAGCTCGTCCGCCGCATCACGGCGGAGACGAACATCCCGTGGATCCGGATGCTCTATTGCTATCCCGACAAGATCACGGACGAGCTGATCGCGGAGTTGCGCGACAACCCGCGTCTCGTCAAATACATCGACCTGCCGATCCAGCATATCAGCGACCGGATGCTTTCCGCGATGAACCGCCACGGCAACGCGGCGATGATCAAAGAGACTGTCGCCAAGCTCCGCCGCGAGGTACCGGACATTTGCATCCGCACGACGGTGATCGTCGGCTTCCCCGGCGAGACCGAGGAGGACTTCACGGAGCTTTGCGAATACGTCAAAGAGGCGAAATTCGACCGACTCGGCGCGTTTACGTATTCCCGCGAGGAAGACACGCCCGCCTACGATCTGCCCGATCAGATCGACGAGCAGACGAAGCAGGATCGCTACGACATCATCATGCGCGAACAGCTTCGCATTTCCGAGGAGAAAAACGAAGCCATGCTCGGCAAACGCATCCGCGTTTTGTGCGAGGGCTTTGACCCCGCCGCGGAGATTTATTACGGCAGAAGTGCCGATGACGCCCCCGATATTGACACCAAGGTCTATTTCAAAAACGCGCTCGGCAAAAAACGGATCAAACCGGGACAGTTTCTCGACGTGGATATCGAAGAAGCGGTGGATTACGATTTGCTCGGGACCGCCGTGGTGTGAGGAGGATTTATGAAGCTCAATTTACCGAATCGGCTGACGCTCGTGCGCATGGTGATGGTGCCTTTTTTGATGGTATTCATCGCGTTTGACTTTGGGCTCGGCGTTTGGTCGCGGTTGATCGCGGCGGCGTTCTTCGGCGCGGCGGCGCTGACCGATACCCTCGATGGCAGAATCGCCCGCAAGCAAGGGATCGTGACGAACTTTGGCAAATTCCTCGATCCGCTGGCGGACAAGCTCATGGTTTTTGTCGCGCTGATCTCGCTTTGCTGGACGACGGGGCGCGACGAGGGAGAATCTCTCTATGGCATCCTGCTTTTGGTGGCGACAGTCATCGTGATCTTCCGCGAGCTTGCCGTCACATCGATGCGCATGGTCGTAAACAACACGGACGGCGTTGTGATCGCGGCGAATATTCTCGGCAAGGTGAAAACCGTCACGCAGGTCGTTTTCGTTTTGACAGCGCTTCTCGAAGCGGTGATATGGGAAATTTGCGGTGTGGCGCCGCTCGGCGGGCATCTGCTCTCCTATCTCACGATGGCGGCGATGACCGTCATGACGGTCTGGTCCGGCGTTTCCTATTTCAAAAGCTACTGGAACTATATCAACCCGGCAAAATAATCTTGACAAGATATGCGATAAGCGATACAATATAAGCAGAGGCGGAATCTCCGCCCGCAGAAAGGAATTCCTATGAACAACGAACTGCTTGAAGGTGATGTCATCACGCTGACCGACGAGGACGGCGTGGAAACCGAGTTTGAAGTGATCGCCTCGCTCGAAATCGACGGCACCACGTATTACGCGCTGATGCCCGTGGCAGACAACGAAAACGGCGATTGCGTCCTGCTCAAACTCGAAGAGGATGAGAACGGCGAACCGATCCTCTCCACGATCGACGACGATGAAGAATACGAGCGCGTCGCGGATACGTTCGACGACGAGGTTTTCTCCGAGATCGACTACGACGAAGACGACGGACGCGCATAAAAAACGGGAAAACGCATATAGTATTTCTGTTCGATGCCTGCCCCTCGCGTGATATGCCGGCAATTAAACCTACGCCCAATTCTTGGAGTCTTTACCCGATACGGGAATGCAGGCCTCCCGACCGGCCCTGCTATCGTCACGGCCGCCATCGGACGTTGGAAGCACAAAGCAGCGGAGCGAGCACCGCCCCTGCCGAAAGGCAGGGGCGTTTTTCATGTTATACGCTGAGCCAGTCTTCGAGGACGAGGCCGGGGTTGTGCTTCGTCAGCACCGAACGGAC
>CALEJO010000126.1 GCA_937898155.1 uncultured Clostridia bacterium
GATTTGCGGTGATGAGAAATCCGTAAAAAACTCGCCCAAGCCCCCAAACGGGGGCTTGGGCGGTCATCAAAGCACAAAAACGGATGAAAATTCGCTTTTGTGCTTTGATGGCTGATTATCATGAAAAAATTTTTGAGAAAAGGAGGGTTCTCTCTATGCGGAGAAGGCGCAGAACGACGCGGAGAAGATACAGAACGAATCCCGCGAATACCAATTCGGATAAAATGCTCATGAAAGCGCTTTGGCCGTCCATATTGGGAATCGTCATTTGCATGATTCTGCTGTGCGGAACCACTTTTGCCTGGCTGACCGACTCGGTTCACACGGGGGGCTCCAAACTGACCGCAGGTCATTTTTCTGCGGAAATGTCTGTCAACGGCACGGTCGCCGGAACGCAGGCGACGCTTCAAGGGCCGAACGAATATGTTGTAAAAATCACAAAGAATGGAAACGTCCAGGACGGATATGCCATTATTACCATTAACTCGCAATCCTATTTGATTTCTTCTTTTCCTGCGGAAACGAAACTTCAAACATCGGAAACCGGCAGAATCACGGTAAGTATTACGCCGTATTGGGGAACCAATAAACCTTCGATGGCGGAATTGCTTCCCGAAATCCCGGTTGCAGCTTCGGTGGATATGATGGAAGGGGGATCCTTGCATGAAGTGGAATAAAAGCAAAATCTGGATTGTGATCTTGTCCGTCCTGCTTGCGATCGTATCCGCCGCTCTGGTTGTCACATTGATTCAACTCAGCAAAACGTTCGCGCAAGGGACATCCATCGCACCGAACAATCAAATCGGACAGCACGGCGACGGAACGCTTTCTTCCGTTCGATCGGAAGCAGTTTCGGAGGTTGCGCAGTTGGATGCCGAATCAGAGCTTCCGCCCGTTTTCTACGCTTCTTCCTCTTCGTTGGACTCGGAAAAAGTCAAGTTAACGGACAAGGGTGCGGAAAGCGCAACTCCGATCAAAATCAATAATATGTTTCCCGGGGATAGCTTCTCGAAAAACTATGTTGTGAGCATCAAGGACGATTCGGTGGAAGCATTGCTTTTGTCATTTGCTTGCACGGATCAAACCGCGAATCCCACGGATGCTCAGCAAAACCGTGACCGCTCTTTGATGCAAATCGTGGTCTCGGCGAACGGAACGGAGGTCTATCACGGACCGCTCGATTCTGCGTTCGAGACAGAGCCTTACCTATTGCACGGCGAAAAAGAAGTGACGTATGTCATCACGATTTCGTTGGACGTTTCGGCGGGAAATGAATATTCGCGTTTGAAACTGGAAATGACGATGAACTGGACGCCGGAATATACGCCGATCTATACCGTGACGTATTCCGACGGCCTTGACGGTTCCGCGTTTCCCGCGCAGAATTATTCCGTCAAATCCGGCAACGCCGCTCCGGCGTTCGTCGGCACGCCGAAAAGAAACGGATATAAATTTGTTGGATGGGATCCGGAAAATTCCGGCATCGTGGCATCGAACGTCACGTATACCGCAAAATGGGAAAAGCTGTTCAGCGTGACCTATACGGACGGTAGCGCCGATCAGTCGTATTTCAAGACGCAGTGCTTTGCCGGCTTGGAAAAAGGCAGCGCCACGCCCGCATTTTTCGGTGCGCCTTACCGACCGGGCTATGTCTTTGCCGGCTGGTATCCCGCCAGAACGAATACGGTCGAAAAAGACGTTGTATATACCGCGCAGTGGAAATCGGTCACTCCGCCGGAGCCGACCGAGTATACCGTTATCTATACCGACGGTGTGCCCGGAGAAGTGATCTTTGCCGATAAAATCATCAAAGGGATTCTGTCCGGAGACGATACGCCTTCTTTCGGAGAAGACCCCGTGCGAGAAGGATATACCTTTGAGGGGTGGAGTCCGGCAGTTGCCGAGTTTGTCACCGGCAATGTCACGTATACTGCCCAATGGAAAGCAAAAATACCGGAGCCCGTGAAGTATACCGTTATCTATACCGACGGCGTGGACGGAGAAGAGATTTTCGGGGACTTGATTTTTGAGAATGTTCTTGACGGAACGCCGACTCCGCTTTTCTCCGGCGATTTGAAACGCGCGGGCTATGTCTTCGCAGGATGGTATCCCGAAGTGACGGAAACGGTATCGGCCAATGTCACCTATGTTGCGCAATGGGAAGAGGCGGAAGTTCCCGCACTGATCATTGACGCGGAGCACCGCGAGGTGAGCGCGGATCTCATGATCAGAAATCCGCGTGGCGGCGACACGGAAACATATCGCTATCAGCTGATCATTCGCAGAGACGGACATCTTACGCTGTTTTTCGATGCCGATGTCGCGGAAAATGCAGAACAACTGGCAGAGCATTTGAACATTTCCGTCTTGTGCGAGGAAACCGGTGAAATCCTCTACCATGGCTACCTGGCGGATATGCCGGAATACCTGGAAACCGCGCTGACCAGCTACGAGGGAGAAGTGCTCCACTATGCGGTCTGCGCTTCATTGGATGAGCTTTACTGGGATCAGTATACGGAAGACACGGTTCTTGTTCATGTAAAGTGGTGGGTGGAAGAGCCCTCTGCCGATCGTTGTTGCCGGTGTTGCATTGTATGCTTCCTCGTGAGATGGCTCGGCGGTCCGTATTGCATTTTCCCTTGGTGTCTGATTATCTACCTGTTGATCATTTGGCATATCGTAATGTATCTTATCGGTAAGCGCAGAAACCGTAAAATCATCAAAGAGCTTACGGAACAAGGTGCCCTCGACGACGTGATCAAGGAAAACTCATATCGGAGATATCAATATATTTGGCTCGGCATCAAAGTGACGTTGAGTTTATTTAAACGGAAGAAGAAAGCATTGAAAAGCGAAGAGAAAAAAGGAGATGACCGCGATGTCTGATAAACTTGAGAAAAAATTGTCAGTCGGCATTTTGGTCATTCTCATTCTCCTCTTTTGCCTGAGCATGACGACGTTTGCTTTGATTTATGCGTCTCTTGTGCTCGAAGACAACACGATCGAAAGCGGATTCATTGCCATCAATTTGAATGACGGCAATCCCATTATCACCGATGGAGAGTTTCAATTCGAGCCGGGAATGACGGTCGAAAAGACATTCACTCTTCAAAATACCAGTCCTTGCAGTGTTTGGTATCGGTTTTATTTCGTGATAAAAGAAGACGAAGCGATCGGCAATATGCAAGACGTTTTGGAAGTGACGATCAAGGATGGGGATATCGTTCTTTACAACGGGACGATGGCGGAACTGAAAAAAAGCAATTTCATGTCGGCTCCGTCCAATGAAATCCCTCTCGAAGAAAATGAACCGCCGCACGTGTTTACGATGCTGTTTCATCTTCCGTCAGACGTTGGGAACGAAATGCAAAACGCCTCGCTTCCGTTTGATTTTGTTGCGGACGCAGTTCAAACCAAAAATAATCCTAACCGCTTGTTTCATGATTAAGCACAGGAGATACATATGAAAGAAAAGAAATCTTTTTGGGATGTTATTAAACTGATTTTCACGTGGATCGTTGTTTTGGCGGCGGTCGGAATGATGGCGTTTACGATTTTTTCGGTCACAACATTTGATCGCAACAATCGCGCCATTTTCGGATACAAGTTATTTATCGACTTGACGGACTCCATGAGCCCGGATTATTTCAACGCCGGCGACATCGTAATCGTGAAAAAAGTCGACGATGTATCAAAAATCAAAGCCGGTGATATCATCGCATATCAGTCTTTGATGGAGGGCGAAACCTACGGAAAAGCCATCACCCATATGGTGCGATATACCTCGGCGGACGCGGAAGGGAAAAGCGCAATCAAAAAACTGGTGGAAGACAAAACCGCGGGAATTCGCTTTGCATCGAACGAAGATCAATTCAAGATTCATTTTTTGACTTACGGTTCCGCTACGGGATCGAATGACGCAGTCATCGTTTCCGAGGATTTCGTTCTCGGTCAGTATGTCGGGAGATTGCCCCGGGTTGGATATTTCTTCCAATATCTAAAAACGCCGATCGGTTATATTATTTGTATTTTGGTTCCTTTTTTGCTCTTGATTGGTATGCAGGGCTTAAACTGCATTAAAATCTTCAAAAAATACAAGAAAGAGCAGACGGCGGCGCTGGCTGCCGAGAGAGCGTCGCTGGAAGCGGAGCGAGCGGAGTCACAGAGAATGATGTCAGAGATTATGGCTCTCAAAGCGCAACTTGCCGCTCAGCAAGCGCCGCAATATGCGCAGCCGCCGATGCAAGGTCAAGCGCCGCAGTATGTGCAGCCGCCGATGCAAGGTCAAGCGCCGCAGTATGCGCAGCCGCCGATGCAAGAGCAAGCACCGCAATATGCGCAGCCGCCGATGCAAGGTCAAGCGCCGCAGTATGTGCAGCCACAGGCGCCGACGCAAGCGCAGAGACCGACAATGCCGCAATACGCGCAAGCGCAGAGACCGACAGTGCCGCAATACGCGCAAGCGCAGAGACACGCGCAAGCGCCGAAATCGGCGGAATCGCCCGATGACACCACGAAATTCAATTCATAATGTATCCGGCGAGAGCCGACCTTTGGTGGCGCTATTGCTCCGTTTTTCTCAGTATGGGCGAAAGAGTGAAAGCCGGATCGTGTTCCTTTACCGAGCTTCTTAATCACTGTTTCCGCAATATCGGAGATAATGTCTTTCGTTTCCGTCTGCGTATCGCCGCAGAGAGAGCAACTGAAGAACATTCGTGTTTTCTGTCCAAAGAGCATTTCAAAAGATTTCGTGAGGGCTGTGCCTTAACCCATCGGAACGACAATGGGTTTATTGCACAGCTCTTTTTGTTATCTGCCGATGAAACGCTTTGGAAACAGGTGTCCGATCTTCTCTTTGACGGAAAGTTCAGCTACGGGGAAGTTTCCCGATTCGGGCTGACGGACAATGCCTATACGTTCTTCTGTATGGCATACGATCTTGAAAACGGAACGAGCCATACCGACATCGGCGATCTTTCCGATGATGAAGTCGTGGACTTTGACGTGTTCCGGATGGTATGCAACGCGGTCGTGATTCGGGCATACGGTTTTGACGCTATCAGGATTGCCGGAAAGCGAAAGAAGGAGGAGCGCCGTGGCGGACGAAACGAAAAGAGAAACTGAACAGGATGACGGTATCAAGCGAGAGAAAGTCAGAGTGGTTCCTTTGAGTGCCGTCAAGGATTTTCCCAATCACCCATTCCAAGTAAAGGACGATGATAGTATGCAGGAGCTGATCCACAGCATAGAGGTCAACGGTGTTCTGAATCCGGTTATTGCCCGTAAGACGGAACAAGGGGACTACGAGCTTATTTCCGGACACCGCAGAATCGAGCGTATTCCGATTATCGTCCGCGAGATTTCCCGTGACGAAGCGGTTATCGCTATGGTGGATTCCAACCTTCAACGCGAAAACATCCTTCCGTCCGAAAAGGCATTTGCTTATAAAATGAAGATGGAAGCGATGAAAAGAACCGCAGGAAGACCGAGCAAAAATAATTCTGCCCCAATGGAGCAGAATTTTGGGAGAACGACAAGAGATGTGCTTTCAGAGCAAAGCGATGATAGCAGTGAGCAAATTCGCCGCTATATCCGCTTGACCGAACTTGTCCCGGAACTGCTCGAAATGGTGGACAACGGACGTATGGGTTTCCGTCCTGCCGTGAAGATTTCCTACTCGCAGGAGGAG
>CALEJO010000127.1 GCA_937898155.1 uncultured Clostridia bacterium
GGGTGATAATCGTTCGGCTCATCACATTCGACAAAAGAATACGTCATCCCCGCCTTTTTTGCGTAGTCGAACGAAAAGCGGATGCGATCGTCGTCCGTATCGTAGCCGAGAATGCCGCCGACGAGCGCGCGGTCGGTTCCGTGCCCATGATACGTCTTCGCGAACGAGCCGTAAAGCCGGAACGTCACATCCGTGATCTTGTCCGACGCGAGGAGCCCCGCGATCCGCGCGATTTTGAGCGCACCCGCCGTATGGGAGCTGGACGGACCGATCATGATCGGCCCGATGATATCGAAAACGCTGATCTCGCTCATGAATCTTCCTCTTTTCTGACGGCGAAAAAAGCAGCCGTGCCACTCCTTTTTATTTTATCCGATATTCTTCTGACGGTCCTCGTCAGGACGATAAACCTTGGAGATATGTGCGCCCACGCGCCGCAGTTTTTCCACGATGTTGTCGTATCCGCGTTCGATCAGATGAATGTCCGTGATCTCCGTGCGGCCGCTTGTCGCGAGTCCCGCCAGCACCATTGCCGCGCCCGCGCGCAAATCCATCGCGCGCACGCTGGCAGGCGTCAGCGGCGCTCCGCCCTCGATGATCGCCGTGCGGTCATCGACTTTGATCTTCGCGCCCATGCGTTGCAATTCGTCCACATAGCGGAAGCGGTTATTCCAGATCGTCTCCGACATATGGCTGACGCCGTCCGCGAGACAAAGAAGCACCGACATCTGCGGATTCATGTCCGTCGGAAAGCCCGGATACGGGAGCGTTTTCACGTTCACCGCAGAGAGATTCCCGTCGGACGAGACCATCACCGCCTCGTCGAATTCCTCGACCGTCACGCCCATTTCGCACATCTTCGCCGTGATCGTTTCCAGATGCTTCGGGATGACGTTATTGATATAGAGTTTCCCTTTCGTCGCGGCGGCGGCGATCATATAGGTGCCCGCCTCGATCATGTCGGGAATGATGGTATATTCACAGCCGGTCAGGGGTTTGCCGCCGTTGACTTTGATGATATTGGTGCCGGCGCCGCGGATATCCGCGCCACAGGCGTTCAAAAAGTTCGCAAGATCGACGATATGCGGCTCGCGCGCCGCGTTTTCCATGATCGTCTGTCCTTCCGCGCAGACCGCCGCGATGATCGTATTGATCGTCGCGCCGACCGAGGAGCAGTCGAAATAGAGGCTGCTGCCGCGCAGTCCGTCATCGGTATTCGCTTCGATGCACCCGCTGCCGACGTTGACCGTCGCGCCGAGTTTTTCAAACGCTTTCACGTGCAGGTCGATCGGGCGCACGCCGAAATCGCATCCGCCGGGCAAGCCGACCTTCGCGTGGCCGAATCTGCCGAGCATCGCGCCTGCGAGATAGTAGGACGCGCGCAGCTTGCGGACGAGCTCCATCGGCGCGTCGCAGTCCGTGATCGGCGCCGTATCGATTTCCACCGCCGTCGCGGAAAGCACGCGGATCCGCGCGCCGATGCTTTTCAGGATCGCGAGGGAATCGGTGATATCGCTGATATTCGGAAGATTATCGATCACACAGCGGTCCGCCACGACGACCGTCGCAAAAAGAACCGCAAGCGCCGCGTTTTTCATGCCGCTGACTTCGATTTTTCCGTTCAGCGGATAGCCGCCGTCGATGATGATTTTTTCCATACTCGCTCATCCACCCGCCCTACGGCGGTTCCCTTCTTGCCTAATGATGTTGCGATGCCGCTTTGCCGCGACAACCGGATTCGAGCCGATTCGACAACAGTATACCACAAAGCATACCGTTTGCCAATATCCCCCGCTAAATTTTTCAAATATCTTCGGGGAGACGTTCTCCCGTAATACATTGATAGAGATGCTGCTCCCCGTTCAGATAGGTGAGCCGACACACGGGCAGGAAATAAAATCCTCCCGCCGCGTCGAAATACAACTTGTATTCATACTCGACCGAGGCGAGCAGATGATAGTCCGGCTTGCCCTCCTTCGCCTGCTGATCGAAATACCGCTTCTCCGAGAAAAGCAGATCGAGCAATCCGACGCACGCGGCGCTCGTCTTTTCCGACGCGGCGCTCGGTGCGAACGTGCCGTCCGCCGCCCACACAACGTCCGCAGAATAAAGCAGATAGCTGAAATTCTGCGTCTTTCTGCCGCGCACGGTCTGGCAGACGCGGATCAGGATCATATTGCCGTCCCGATACGCGTCTTCGAGCGTGATCGCATATTGCGCACGCTTCGGGGGCGTCAGTCCGATCCGATCGAAAAAGTCCTCTGCCGCCTCTTTCAGCGCCTTGCGTTCCGCGGAATCGCCGATCAGGTTTCCGTTCGCCTTTGCGTCCGCGTAAAGGACCGACGGCGTGCCGCGCGAGCCGCCGTCCACGGAATAGGAAAACGTGAAATCGTGATTGACCGTCAGCGTATCCGTCGCGCCGCGGCAGGAAAGCCCGCCGAGCGTTTCATATACGGAGAAATCCGCCTCTTCGAGAGAAGCCCGAAGCGCTGTCTTGGCGCCGCGATCGTAAACGCCCGTATAGGAGGGGAACGACGAGACGCGTTCCCGCAAAAGCGATTTTTCGACGATCAGCCCGCTCTCGCGGAAGACGGCGATCGCCTCCGAAACGAGTGCGTCGTCGTATTCTTTCGCCGCGCGATTCCGTTTGAGAATCGCCGCGAGGAAAAAAATGTCCGCGAGATGCAAGAGCACAAGGGCAAATGCTTTGAGATTTTTCCAGTTCATCCGCGCACCCCCTTACGGCATCTTCACGATCACGACGTCGCTCTCGGCGACGCCGCTTTCGAAGGCATACGCGGGAAGCGCACGGCACCGCCCGCTGTCTTTGAGCAGATACGTGCGGAGCGTGAGCATCATATCGGGGATCCGTTTGAAGTTTTCGCCCTCGCCGAACATCGCCGCGTCGCAGACGACCTCGCAGATTTTCCCGTCGCGGACCGAGATCCGCACGTGCTCCGTCCTGCCGTTCACGAAAACAGGCAGATTGTCTTGCGTATAGCCGAAGCGGAATGTGACGGTCTCGCCGTCAAAGACGATGCCGCAAAGCACGACATCCATGCCCGCCGTTTCGCGCACCGCTCGCACGGTGTCGAGCGAGTTGAGCAGGATCAGCACCGCGCCGAGGTGGTCGGAAACGCCATATTCCCGCCCGGTGCCCGGATAGCCGAGGATCGTGGAAAGCGGGATGCCGTTTTCCTCGGACGCAACGTATTCCACAACGCCGTCCGTTGAAATTTTCAGCGTTTCCCCTTCGTCAAAATAATAGCGCGTGCCCGCCTCGTCGGTATAGACGGACACCTTTTGCGGCTTCATATAGAGCGTTTCAAGCAACGCGCGCAGTTCGTCTTCTCCGCGCGTTTTGCGCGTCATGACGAGCGACGGCTGGAAGATCGCGCTCCCCGGGATCACCGTTGTGTCGGTGACCTTCTCGGAAAAGCCGTTTGCCGTCAGAAACGCGTCCTCGCGGATGAGGCACGCGAATTGAAACGGAAACGCGTTCGCTATTGTATTGTATGCCGCGTAAAGATTTGTGTGAAATCCGACCGCGTCGAGCGAGTCGGGAACGTAAGACGTGGTGAAGCGATACCAGATGCCGTCGGCGTTGCGCGCGAGCGCGGAAAAGCCGAACACCGTCTGGTGCGCCAGCATTCCGTTTTTCAGCATGACGACGCCGCTGACCGCCTCTTCTTCCGGCACGATCAGAAGCTCCCGCAGGTATTCGCCGGAGACACCGCCGGCCATCGCCGCCGGCTCCGTCAGCGCGAGCAGAACGGATTTCGGCAGATCGCACGGGAACGAAAGATAAATATAGTCGCCCGCGAGCGCGGCAAGAAACGCGCTCTCGCCCTCTGCCGCGGAGAGAATCTGCGATCGGCTTCCCGTGCCGAACAGCTTGCCGAAAAAGGACGTGATCTCCTCGTAAAGCTCCTCGATGTCCGTGCCGCCGCGGCAAAAGCCGACCGGCTCGCCGAGCGCCGTCGCCGAAAGCCCGATAAACGAGGGGCGGGTATACGCGGGAGAGAGATAATTTTGGTAGCGATAGCGCACCGATTCGTCGTCGAGCGCCTCAAACGCCTCGCGCGTGAACGCGGGCGTCGCGCTTCCCTGATACGAAAACAGATAGATCGTGCAAAGACACACGAGTGCCACGAGCAGGGCGGCAATCGCCGTATTTTTCACGATTTCGATCTTTTTTTCCCGTCCCGTCATGGCGCGCTCTCCTTTCGTAAAATGATTCAGACGCCCTCTTCCAGAATCGTATGGTAAGGCAGATACAGATAAACACTCGTTCCCTTGCCCACTTCGCTCTCAATGCGGATTTCGCCGCCGTGGGCTTCGAGAATCTCTTTGGCGATCGCGAGTCCGAGTCCGGTGCCGCCGGCGTCGGAGCTGCGCGCCTTTTCGACGCGGTAGAACCGCTCAAAGATGCGCGGCAAATCCTCGTCGGGAATGCCGGCGCCCGTATCCGCGATGCAAACGCCGATGCCATTCGCGGCGGCTTGCGCGGAAACGTCGATTTTGCCGCCGTCCGGCGTATATTTCATCGCGTTGGAAACGATATTGATGACGACCTGTTCGAGCTTTTCGCGGTCACCCGTCACCTGCGGCATCTCCGACGGATACGCGCGTGTCAGCGTGTGCGAGCGGTTGTTCGCCTCGACCTGCATCACGTCGCAGATATGGTCGAGGAACGCGCTCGGCGAGAACGACTCGATCTTCCACGAAACGCGGTTGTTGTCGAGCCGCGACAGCACGAGAAGATCGGATACAATGCGCGTCATGCGGTCGCATTCCTCCACCGCCATGTGGAGAAAACTATCTCGTGTCGATTGATCGAGTGTCGGATATTCCAGCACCGTTTCCACGGCGCCCTTGATGCTCGTCAGCGGCGTGCGAAGCTCGTGCGAAACGTCCGCCACGAACTCGCGGCGGGACTTGTCCAGCTCATACCGGCTCGTATTGTCGTGGATGACGCACATGATGCCGGCCTTTTCGCCCTCTTTTTCGATATATTTGAATTCCGCGAACGTGATGTCGAGCGCCTTTTCGCCGTAGATCACGTCGCGCATCATGTAGTTGCGATTCTCTTTATAGCGGTCGGAGACCTCGCGGTAGTCGATTTGCAGTGCTTTGATCATGCGTGAGAACGTGAACGGTTCGTCGCTCGCCTCCTGCTCCGCCGAAAAAAGCGCTTTCGCGGTTTTATTGATGTGGATCAGCTTGCCGTTCGCGTCGAACGCCAGCACCGCCTCGTTCAGATAGAGGAACAGCGTCTCGAATTTCTGCCGCTCGCCCGAAATCTCGTCGAGCGTGTCTTTCAGCACGCCCTTCATGTGGTTGAACGCCTCGGTCAGAATGCCGATCTCGTCCTCCGAATCGACGTGGATCTCCTCCTCGAATTCGCCCTGTGAAATTTTCTGCGCACCCTCGGTCAGATTGCGGATCGGCGCCGTGATCGCCTTGGCGAGGAAGAACGACAGAACGACCGCGATCGCCAAGCCGAAGAAGAGCGCCTGCAATGTGATCTCGAAAATGCGGATCGAGAACGAGCGCGCCTCGTTTTGCGCGTCGCGCACGTAAACGATGCCCTCGTGCGTGCCGTCGGTCAGATAGACGGCATAATCGATGTAGTCCGTCCAGAATTCCTTTTCCGTGCCGTTTTTGCGCGTCATCGCCGAGATGATGTTCGACGTCACGGGCAGCGTCTCCATCAGCGCATCGTCCGAGCCGTCGAGGAAATTGCCGCTCATATCCAAAACGAAATAGTTGCGATAGCGGCTGATGCCGAGCGCGGACGAATACGCTTTCAGCACCTCACGCTGGCGCACGTGCCAGTCCGATTCGTCGAACGCGTCCGTCAGCTCCGCGACAAGCGTGCCGTCGGCATCGAACGCCGCGTCCATCTGATCGGTGAAGTTGTGATTATAAAAATGATACGATCCGTAAAGGAGGATCGCCCCGATCACCGCCATCAGCGTAATCGTGAACACGACAAAGATCAGAATGATTTTATAGTGCAGATTTTTATACATGCCGTTCTCCTTTGCCGCGCGGTCACGCGGGGATATAGTAGCCCTTGGAGCGTCTGGTCAGGATGTATTCCGGTTCTGCCGGTTTTTCTTCGATCTTGGCGCGCAGACGCGACATCGTCACGTCCACCGTGCGCATATCACCGTAAAAGCCCTCGTAGCCCCAGACCTTGACGAGCAACTCCTCACGCGCGAACACCTCGCCTGCATGAGAGGCAAGGAACGAAAGCACCTCATATTCTTTGTTGGAAAGCTCGATCTCTTTGCCGCTTTTCGTCACCTTGAACGCTTTCGTGTCGATGACGAGCTCGCGGATCACGATGCAGTCCGCGGAGACCACCGACGGCGCGACCGTCGCGGTCTTCGCCAGTTCGCCCGAATAGCGGCGGATGTTCGCCTTGATGCGCGCGAGAAGCACCGAGACCGAAAACGGCTTCGTCACGTAATCGTCCGCGCCGAGGTCGAGCCCCATGATCTTGTCCACGTCTTCTTCCTTCGCCGTCACCATGATGATCGGCGTCGAAAGCGTTTTGCGCACCTCGCGGCAGACCGAGAAGCCGTCGCGCTTCGGAAGCATCAGGTCGAGCAGGATCAGATCATAGTCCCCCGTCAGCGCCTTCGCGAGCCCTTCTTCGCCGTCGGACGCGACGTCGCAAAGATAGCCCGCCATCATCAGGTTCACTTCTTCGATTTGTGAAATCTTCCGCTCATCTTCGATGATGAGAATTCTTTTTTTCGTCTCTTCCATGCCGTTCCCTCCCGTCATTGTCCGTCGCCGTAAAGCAGGTATGAGGCGACGAGGTCCGCAACCAGCCCGTAGCTTTTCACACCGTCGGGCTGTCCGTGCGCCGCAATATACGAGCCGTTGACCGTCTGCGTGACGGTCGCCGCCCTATTTTCGCGGTATTTCTCGAAAAATTCGGAATACGCGGTATATTCGCCGAGAATTTCCGGCGCGATCTGGCTTTTTGCCATGCGATACATCTCGCTGTTCGCCGAATAGAGCTTGCTCAGCACCGTTTCGAGCGTTTCGGCGTAGCCGCAATAGCGGATATACGGATCGTCGCTGCGAATGCAGACGAGAAACGACACAAAGTTCGCCTCGTCCTCGCGGCAGATGCCGCGCTGATGCGCCATCTCGTGTGCCGCCGAGCTGACGACGATATAATCGGGGTAGTTGATATTGATGTTCGCCTCTCCCGAGAAGAAGCAGTAAACGCCGGAAAGATGCGTATACGTCCACGGCTCGCTCAGCACCACCGGCTTGACCGAGGAATGCATCCGCTGAAACGACGGATAGTCGTCGCAGAGCGTATCATACGCCGCGCTGAGCTTTTTGCCGAGTTCGCGATAGGAAAACGGCATGACGGACGAGCCCGTCGGGAAGTTCACCTGATCCAGCTCCGCCGCCGCGCGATCCGCGAGGATCATCGAGGTCTGATACAGTTCCTCGGCGGAGAGCCGATTCCGTTCCATGCCGAGCTTTTGATCAATCGTTTTGCCGTAATAGCCCGTGCCGTAGCCGAAAACGAAAATTCCGTAAACCAGCGCCGCCACGGAAAGAAGCGAGACGGCATAACGGACCGCGTGCGAAGCGCCCTGTTTGCCGTGACGAACAATCGTGATCACGATCCACGCGATGAGCGCAGGCGAAAGGAGCAATGCCGTTTCCGCGAGCGAAAACGGAAGCCACGAGGTCAGCGCGCTCAACACCGCGCGGATCGCGACACCGGACGTGTCGTTAATCGCGTCCGCGAGCCCGATATGCGATTTGGAAAGCCCCTCGACGACCGCCGCGACGATCGCGATCCCGAAGAACACGAGCGCCGTCACCGGACACCATTCTTTCCATTTTGCAAAAAAACGTTTCATCGCCGCCGCCTTTCCGCCCCACCGGAGCGTGTCATACTTATACAGAATACATAATAGCATATCCCGCACATTTTTTCAATAGTTTTTGCGCGTCTTCCGCGCAAAATACGAGCCAACGCAAAAAAAGCGCGATGGGACGAAGAATCCCTGCATTTAAGGTTGCATTTATAGGAAAAATATGATATACTGTTTATTCCAGAATCAAATCTTTTCCGTTTCGGAGGCACGTATGCACGAAAATCACAGAGAAAGGATGAAGAATCGGTTCCTTGCGGAAGGGCTCGACCACTTCGAGCCGCATAATGTGCTGGAACTGCTCCTCTTCTATTCGATCCCGCAAAAAGACACGAATGAGATCGCGCACGCGCTGATCGAGCGGTTCGGCTCGCTTTCGGCTGTCTTTGACGCGCCGTTCGATGAGCTGATCACCGTGCCCGGTGTAAAAGAACATACCGCCACGCTGATCAAACTTGTGCCCGCACTCTCACGCCAATACGCCGTCGCCAAAAACGAAACGAAGGCAACGCTTTCCGATCGGGAGAAAATCGGCAGATATCTCGTCGATCGCTACGTCGGCGTGAACGTCGAAACGGTGTTTCTGCTTCTGCTCGACAACAAATTCAACGTCATCGAGTGCATCAAAGTCCACGAGGGCTCCGTCAATTCCTCCTCCATCACGATGCGTAAGCTCGTCGAGACCGCGCTCTTCAAGCGTGCGTCGATGGCGGTGCTCGCGCACAACCATCCCGGCGGGATCGCGATTCCGTCCGGCGACGACATCGTGACGACGCGAGAGGTCAAACGCGCGTTCGACCTCGTGGGCGTGAGTCTTCTCGCGCACATCATCGTCGCGGGAAACGCCTACGTCGATATCCTCAACCGCTGACCGAAAGGGCTATTTATGAACGACGCCAAATTCCGTCTGAAAAGTGCATATCAGCCGACCGGCGATCAGCCGGAGGCGATCGCGGCGCTGACGCGCGGCGTTTTGCGCGGAGATCGGGCGCAGGCGCTCGTCGGCGTCACCGGCTCCGGCAAAACCTTCACGATGGCGAACATCATCGCCGGTTGCAACCGCCCGACGCTCGTGCTGGCGCACAACAAAACGCTCGCGGCACAGCTTTGTTCCGAATTCCGCGAGTTCTTTCCCGAAAACGCCGTCGAGTTTTTCGTCTCCTATTACGACTACTATCAGCCCGAGGCGTATATCCCGGGCAAGGACCTCTATATCGAAAAGGACGCACTGATCAACGACGAGATCGACCGCCTGCGCCACAGCGCGACGTCCGCCCTCTTCGAGCGGCGCGACGTCATCATCGTTTCGAGCGTGTCGTGCATTTATTCCCTCGGCGATCCGCTCGAATATCAGCGGCTCGTGCTGGCGCTCCGCCCCGGAATGCAGATGTCGATCGACGAGCTGGCGCACCGCCTCATCGCCAACAGCTATAACCGCAACGACATGGCGCCCGAGCGCGACAATTTCCGCGTGCACGGCGACATCGTCGATATCATCCCCGCCAGCGGGAAAAACGCGATCCGCGTCGAATTTTTCGGCGACGAGATCGACCGGCTTTGTGAGATCAACATGACGACCGGCGAAGTCGTCGGCACGCTGACCTACACCGCGATCTATCCCGCCTCCCACTATGCGACGTCGAGCGAGAAAAAAGAGGCGGCGATCCGCGAGATCGAACGCGAAATGCTCGGCCGCGTGGACTTTTACAAGGCAAACGGCAAACTGATCGAGGCGCAACGCATCGCGGAGCGCACGAAATACGATATGGAAATGCTCCGTGAGGTCGGCTTCTGTCACGGCATCGAAAACTATTCCCGCGTGCTGTCCGGCCGTGCGCCCGGCTCGACGCCCTACACCCTGCTCGATTATTTCCCGCGCGATTTTCTTCTCATGATCGACGAATCGCACGTGACGCTCCCGCAGGTGCGCGGCATGAGCGGCGGCGACCGCGCCCGCAAAAACAACCTCGTCGAATTCGGGTTTCGTCTGCCGTCGGCGTTCGATAACCGCCCGCTCTTTTTCGACGAATTCGAGAAAAAGCTGAATCAAGTCATCTTCGTCAGCGCGACACCCGGCGATTACGAACGCGAGCACGCGACGCAGCTCGTCGAGCAGATCATCCGCCCGACGGGGCTCGTCGATCCGAAGGTCGAGGTGCGTCCCGTCAAGGGGCAGATCGACGATCTGATGGGCGAGATCCGCGCCCGCGCCGAGCGCGGCGAGCGCACGCTCGTGACGACGCTCACAAAGCGGATGGCGGAAGACCTCTGCGAATATCTCGAAATGAACCTCATCAAGGTCCGCTATATCCACCACAACGTCGAAACGATGGAGCGGCAGGAGCTGATCCGCGATCTGCGGCTCGGCGTCTTCGATTGCCTCGTCGGCATCAACCTCTTGCGCGAGGGACTCGACCTCCCGGAGGTCTCCCTTGTCGCCATCCTCGACGCCGACAAGGAGGGATTCCTGCGCTCGGAAACGTCGCTGATCCAGACGATCGGCCGCGCCGCCCGCAACGTGGACGGCACCGTCATCATGTATGCCGACGAGATCACGGGCTCCATGGCGCGCGCGATCGCCGAAACGGAGCGCCGCCGCAAAATTCAGCTCGCCTATAACGAAGCGCACGGCATCGTGCCGAAGTCGATCGTCAAAGAGGTGCGCGACGTCATCGAGATCACGAAGAAAGGCGATCACGGCAAACAAACGCCCACCAAGATGACAAAGAAACAGAAAGAAGCGCTCATCGAGCAAATGACAAAACAAATGAAAGACGCCGCCGCGCGGCTCGACTTCGAGCAAGCCGCCTATTACCGCGACGCCATCGTCAAATTACAAAAATAAACCGAAAGAACGGGAAAATCATGTCATCCAAATCCATTCGCATCCGCGGTGCCCGCGTGCACAATCTCAAAAATATCGACCTCGATATCCCGCGCGATCAGCTCGTCGTTCTGACGGGGCTTTCCGGCTCGGGCAAGTCCTCGCTCGCGTTCGATACGCTCCACGCCGAGGGACACCGCCGCTTCGTCGAGTCGCTGTCGTCTTACGCGCGGCAGTTTCTCGGACAGCTCGACAAGCCCGACGTCGATCTGATCGAGGGGCTCTCCCCGTCGATTTCCATCGACCAAAAGACCACCTCGAAAAATCCCCGCTCCACCGTCGGCACCGTCACGGAAATTTATGATTATCTGCGTCTGCTTTACGCGCGCATCGGCGTGCCGCACTGTCCCGTTTGCGGCAAGGAGATCCGCCGGCTTTCCGCCGATAAGATCATCGACCGCGTTCTGGCGCTTCCCAACGGCACGAAATATATGATCATGGCGCCCGTCGTGCGCGGCAAAAAGGGAATGCACGAAAAAGTCTTCGACGACGCCCGTAAGGCGGGCTACGCGCGCGTGCGCGTGGACGGCTATGCGTATCCGCTCGACGAGGTGCCGGCGCTCGATAAAAACAAAAAGCACGATATCGACGTAATCGTGGACCGACTCGTGGCAAAGCCCGACCTACGCCGCCGCCTGTCCGATTCCGTGGAAACCGCACTCGCACTCGGCGAGGGAACGGTCAGCGTTTTCTGCCCCGATACGGGCGAGGAAATGAAATTCTCGGCCAACTTCGCCTGCGAGGAGCATGGCATCAGCATCGGCGAGCTCGCCCCGCGCGATTTCTCGTTCAACAGCCCCTTCGGCGCGTGCCCCCGTTGCGCGGGCATGGGCGAGATGCAGGTCATCTCCGAAGCGCGTGTGATCCCCGACCGCTCGCTTTCTCTGCGGCAGGGCGCGATCGCCGTCAACGGCTTCAAATCCATGGAAGAAGAATCGTGGAACGCCCCGCTCATCGAGGCGGTCGGCGCGGACTTCGGCTTCACACTCGATACGCCGATCTGCGATTACAGCGAAGAAGCCCTCCACGCGCATCTGCACGGTGCGGGCAGCCGCCGCTATCACGTCAAGCGCTATTTCGCGGGCGAGGCGCACGAATCCTACGCGCTCTGGACCGGCATCCTCAACATCATCGAAACCCGCATGAAGCAGTATGGCGGCGATTATTATAACGACTTCATCGAATTTACCCCCTGCCCCGAATGTCACGGCAAGCGGCTCTCGCCGGAAATCCTCTCCGTGACAGTCGGCGGGCTCAATATTTACGAATTTTGCTCTCTCAACATCACGCGCGAGCTGGAATTCATGAACGCGCTCACGCTCGACGAAACCGAGGAAAAGATCGCCAAAGAAATCCTCAAAGAGATCCGCGCGCGACTCGGCTTTCTGCAAAACGTCGGGCTCGATTATCTGACGCTCTGGCGCAAATCCGCGACGCTCTCCGGCGGCGAGGCACAACGCATCCGACTCGCGACGCATATCGGCTCCGCCCTCGTCGGCGTCATGTATATCCTTGACGAGCCGAGTATCGGTCTGCACCAGCGCGATAACACCAAACTCATCAATACGCTCAAACGCCTACGCGACACGGGCAATACCGTCATCGTCGTCGAGCACGACGAGGAGACGATGCTCTCGGCGGACTATCTCGTGGATATCGGCCCCGGCGCGGGCATCCACGGCGGCGAAATCGTCGCGGCGGGCACGCCCGCCGAGGTCATGGCGTGCGAAGCGTCGCTGACGGGGCAATACCTCTCCGGCAAAAAGAAAATCCCCGTTCCCGCCGTGCGCCGCCCCGGCAACGGTCATTCATTGAAAATCATCGGCGCCGCGGAGAACAACCTCAAACACATCGACGTCGAGATTCCGCTCGGCAAATTCGTCTGCGTGACGGGCG
>CALEJO010000128.1 GCA_937898155.1 uncultured Clostridia bacterium
GGGCACAACGGCGTGAGCTGCATCGGAACGCTCAAAGGAGGAACAGTATGAAAGAGAAACAGTCGGAGATCGCGGACTGCGAGAACTGTATGTACTACGATTACAGCGACGACGAGGACAGCGCCAAGGAATGTCAACTCAACATGGACGAGGACGACCTCACCCGCGTGCTCTCCGCGCGAGAGCAGCGATGCCCTTATTTCCGCTTCTGGGACGAGTACAAATTCGTGCGGAAACAAAACTAACCACCCTTCGGGAACGGCGCGGGTGGATAAGGCAGTATTTTAAATGTGGATTTTATACTGAAAAATCCGATACTCATTAACTATGTGGACAAATCAGATTTTGCGGAGGTGATCGTATGTCTAATACTGTTTACAAATGTGATACTCCCGGAAGCATTGTACCGGTTACACTATCGCCGGAAGAAGACGGATTCACTTTATCACAATACTTTATCGTTGAAAAATACGAGCATTTGTACGAGAAAAGTATAAAACGCTTTAATTCCGTCGATACGCCGTACGCTTTGCCCGGTAAAGGGAAAAAAGTAAAACCGTATTATGGATTTGATCGGGAGCCAATGCGATATACTCCGGACAACGCGGAGCAATTCTCGTTTGCGGATATTTCCGCAGCATTCCGGTCGCTCTCTGAAAAGGATATTTGTGAAATTATTTATGTAAAGATTGCGGACTCCGATGCCGACAAACCCGAAGGGATGTCTTTTATGGGATATGACGTTTGTTATCCCCTCGACAGCGACGGTTTTTCGGCAATATGTGATTGTATGTTTTTATGCCGCTGGCATGGATGTGATGAGAACGGCACGGAATTCTTGTCAGAATTCGAAACGTTGAATGAGAACGGCTTATTCAGCATTCAAGAAGAAGCTGTTCGTTATCTCCGCCACTACCTCTCGCAAGATTGGGCAGAAACCGGCGAATTCTGTATTGTTGAAATATACAGATAAATCCCGGTTTGTCGAGCAGAAATCGCATCGACAAAAAACAACAATCCCGGGCAAGATGGCGGCAACGAACAAAACGAGAATAACAAACACCAAGAATAGTTCTGTCAATTTTGGATTTGCCGTTCCCTCTTGCATTTTCGCACCGTTTGTGCTACAATGAATCATCCTTTTTCGGGAGGCAAATATGCTCGGCGTTCTTGCGAATTCTCTCACGGTGATTCTCGGCACGGTCATCGGACTGCTCTTTCAGAAAATCATGCCGAAAAAGCTCGGCGATGCCGTCATGATCGGCGTCGCGCTCTGCACGCTCTATATCGGCGTGGACGGGATGCTCGAAGGCGATAACGCCATCATCACCGTGCTGTCCGTGGCGCTCGGCGCCGTGATCGGCACGCTACTCGACCTCGACGGACTGTTTCAGCGCTTCGGCGCATGGATGGAAGCCCGCTTCTCGTCCAAAAAGCAAGAGGATGGCGAAGCACCCGCGAAAAAAGGACTTGCCGAGGGATTTGTGTCCAGCACCCTGCTCTTTTGCGTCGGTGCCATGGCGGTCGTCGGCTCGCTGAACGCGGGCTTCGGCGATAACTCCACGCTTTATGCGAAAGCCGTGATCGACGGCATTACCGCGATCTTTTTCGCGTCGTCGCTCGGACTCGGCGTCATGCTCTCCTCGGCGTCGCTGTTCGTCTATCAGGGCGCCATCGCGCTCCTTGCGGGACTGCTCAAAGACGTGCTGAGCGAAGCCGTCATCGCGGAGATGACGTGCGTCGGCTCCCTGCTTCTGATCGCGCTCGCGCTCAATCTGCTCGGGCTGACGAAAATCAAACTGATGAATTATCTGCCGGCGATCTTTTTGCCGATCCTCTTCTGTCTTTTCCTCTGATTTGCAAAAAAACGGGAAAAGGGCTTGACAGAAGAATTTTTCTATACTAAAATAAGAAAAAGAATAAGAAATCCCGAAAGGCGTTGACGAAGACAGTAGCCCCGCACAAAAGATCCAAGCGAGCCGGAGACGGTGGAAGTCCGGCATCGAGTCCGCGGTGTGAATATCCCTTCCGAGCCGCGCTTGCCAACCGCTTCGGCGCAGTAGTGAGCGACGGAAGCCCCCCGTGACGGAGCGGCATATGTCTGTATGTGGTAGCGGAATGGGAGAAGTATCCTCGTTCGGTCAATACGGACGGGGATTTTTTGTTTTGAAATACGATACGGGAGGTTTTTTCCATGTATGAAAAAGTATCGACGAGTTTGAATTTCGTCGAACGAGAGAAGAAGACGGAGGCGTTCTGGAACGAGAACAAAATCTTTGAAAAAAGCGTCGAGGATCGCCGCAACTGCAAAAACTATACCTTTTACGACGGCCCGCCGACCGCAAACGGCAAGCCGCACATCGGGCACGTATTGACGCGCGTCATCAAGGATATGATCCCGCGTTATCGCACGATGAAGGGCTATAAAGTCGATCGCAAAGCCGGCTGGGATACCCACGGACTCCCCGTCGAGCTGGAAGTCGAGAAAAAACTCGGGCTTGACGGCAAAGAGCAGATCGAAGCGTATGGCATGGAGCCGTTCATCGCGCAATGCAAAGAGAGCGTCTGGAAGTATAAAGAGATGTGGGAGGATTTCTCCGGCACCGTCGGCTTTTGGGCGGACATGGAGCATCCTTACGTCACCTACGAAAACAGCTATATCGAGTCCGAATGGTGGGCGCTGAAACAGATTTTCGACAAGGGACTTCTCTATAAGGGCTTCAAAATCGTGCCCTATTGCCCGCGTTGCGGGACGCCGCTTTCCTCGCACGAGGTCGCGCAGGGCTATAAGACCGTCAAAGAACGCTCCGCGATCGTTCGCTTCAAAGTTGCGGACGAGGACGCGTATTTTCTCGCGTGGACGACGACGCCGTGGACGCTTCCCTCGAACGTCGCGCTCTGCGTCAATCCGAAGGACACCTACGTCCGCGTCAAAGCGGCGGACGGCTACACCTACTATATGGCAGAAGCATTGCTCGACCGCGTGCTCGGCAAGCTGAAAACGGACGACGCACCCGCCTATGAGGTCCTCGACCGCTTCCTCGGAAAAGACCTCGAATATAAGCCCTACGAGCCGCTTTTCGCCTGCGCGAAGACCGTCGCGGACAAGCAAAACAAAAAGGGCTTTTACGTCACCTGCGCCGATTACGTCACGATGAGCGACGGCACCGGCATCGTGCATATCGCGCCCGCGTTCGGCGAGGACGACTCGCAGGTCGGACGCCGCTATGGACTTCCCTTCGTCCAGTTTGTAGACGGCAAGGGCGATATGACCGCGGAAACGCCCTATGCCGGCGTGTTCGTCAAAAAAGCCGATCCGCTCGTTCTCGACGACCTCAAAAAAGAGGGCAAGCTCTTTGACGCGCCGAAATTCGAGCATGAATATCCGCACTGCTGGCGTTGCGACACGCCGCTGATCTACTATGCCCGCGAGTCGTGGTATATCAAGATGACCGACGTG
>CALEJO010000129.1 GCA_937898155.1 uncultured Clostridia bacterium
AAGGCGGTCGACACGGTGTCGTCCTACGCGGGCATGAGGAAGATCCACATCGAGGGGAATAAGGTGTTCCTGAACAACCGTCCGCTCAAGTTCCGCCTCGTCCTGGACCAGGGCTTCTACCCCGACGGCATCTGGACCGCGCCGTCCGACGCCGCGCTCAGGCGCGACATCGAGCTTTCAATGGCCGCCGGCTTCAACGGCGCGCGCCTGCATGAGCGCGTCTTCGAGCGCAGATTCCTTTACGAAGCAGACCGTCTCGGCTACCTTGTCTGGGGCGAATACCCCAACTGGGGCTTCGACCACACGTCGCAAAAGTCGCTGAAATATTACCTGCCCGAATGGGTGGAAGCCGTCGCCCGCGATTATAACCACCCCGCGCTGATCGGCTGGTGCCCGTTCAATGAAACGTGGGATCGGAGCGGCAGACAGCAGGACGACGACCTGCTTCGTCAAATCTATTATGAGACCAAGCGGCTCGACAAAATGCGCCCTGTCATCGACACGAGCGGCAATTATCACGTCGTCACCGACATTTACGATATCCACGACTACAACCAAAGCGTCGAAGCATATGAAAGACGGTATAGCGACGAATATTTCGCCACCGAAGGTCCGTTCGAGAATATGGCGAAGCGCCAGTCCTACGGCGGTCAGCCCTACTTCATTTCCGAATACGGCGGCATCCGCTGGACGAAAGACAACACCCGCGAAAAGACCGCGACAAGCTGGGGCTACGGCGATTCGCCGAAGTCGCTTGATGAGTTCGTCACCCGCTTCACGCGGCAGACCGAAATCCTGATGGCAAGCAAGCACATCTGCGGACTCTGCTACACGCAGCTCACCGACGTGGAGCAGGAGCAAAACGGACTTTACTTCTACGATCGGACGTCGAAATTCGACGACGAAACCGTCGGGAAGCTCGCCGCGACGCTCCGCGCACAAGCGGAAATCGAGAAAGAATAATCGCGTTTTCATTCAAAAATCGCTCGCCGACCGGCGAGCGATTTTTCTTTGTATAGACTGGATTTTTATTATTTTATACGGATGAATATTTCGTCTTATACAAGCGGATAATTGCTTCCACTCCGAAAGCGCACACCAACTTTTTCTTTGGCGGGAAGTTTTCCGCTTTTCTCGGCGGCGAGAAAAGCTCGAAAAGAGCCGCTCTGATGAAAGTTTGCGCAGACTTCAAGCCGTGTGGGCGTTCCGCGCCAGCAGCGCACTCACCTTTCGCGCGTAGCGCCGGAAGTCAAATCTTTTACGCTCGGTCGAGCGGAACGCTCGCGGGCTTTCTTTTTGCAATCTTTTTCTTTGCCCGTCAAAGAAAAAGTTGACGTTCTTCTTTTCGCAAAGAAAAGCGAAGAGAAAAGCCCGATGCGCTCGCATCGGGCTTTTCTCATATCAAGTTCGCTTCGGCGATGATTTGCGGAAATCTCCTGTAATCATCCACCTTCAAAAAATCAAATTCCGAGCGGTAAACCGATTCGTCGTTGCCGCCGGGTCCGTAATCGTCCCCGACAAACAGCACGTCCTGCGCGGCGATTCCCTCCTCTTCGCAGTAGCGCGCAAGCGCATACCGCTTGTCAAAGGGCTTCGGCGCCATATCGAACGACGAGGAGCCGCCGACGAACACCGTGTAATCCGAGAAAAGCGCGCACACGTCGGCATAGATCGCGCGGCGCTTCTCGCGCGTCGGATCGAACGCGAGCTTGTCCGAAAGCACCGCCGCCGTGCCGATCAGCGGAATCGTCACACAGCCGGAGGCGTGAAACTGCACGTTGTCCCCCGCGTATTGCGTAAAGCCATATGTGTTTCGCAGTTGCGTCACCCGACGCTCAACGCTTTCGCGGTCGCAAGGCATCGTGACGTCTTCCACGATGCGAAGCGTTCCCACCTCGCGGTCATAGCGCGCGACCTGCATTCCATATTGTCCGATCACGTCAATCGGAAAATCGCCGAGCTGATGGAAAATGCGCATGCAATCGCCCGCGCCGACCATCAACAGCCGATACTTCGCGGCGAGCGCTTCCAGCGCGGCGCGATTTGCGGGTTCGAGCGGCGATTTGTGTTGCGTCAGCGTGCCGTCCAAATCAAATGCGATCAGTTTTTTCATACGTTATCCCTTCTTGTTCGCGGGCTCCGTCATGGCTTTTGCGTCCAGCACTTGGTCGAGTGCCGCTTTTGTCATGATTCCCTCGCGCAGGATGATGTCGCGCACCGGCACACCCGTTTTGAGCGATTCCTTGGCGATCATCGCCGAGCGGTGATACCCGATGAACGGTGCCATCGCCGTCACGGTGCCCGTCGAGCGCGAGACGTTTTCCGCGCATTTTTTCTCATCCGCGCCGATGCCGACAACGCAGTTTTCCACAAACGTGTCGAGTGCACCCGTCATCGTTTCGATGGATTCAAAGAGCTGATAGAAAAGGACCGGCTCGAACGCGTTGAGCTCGAGTTGTCCCGCCTCCGCCGCCGCCGCGATCGTCGCGTCGTGACCGATCACGAGGAACGCCACCTGATTCACGACCTCGGGAATGACGGGATTGATCTTGCCGGGCATGATCGAGGAGCCGTTCTGCTGGGCAGGAAGCGTGATTTCGCCGATGCCCGCGCGTGGCCCGCTCGAAAGCAGGCGAAGATCGTTTGCGATCTTGGAAAGGTTGACCGCGCACGTTTTCAGCGCGGACGAAATGGAAACAAAGCCGTCGAGGTTCTGCGTCGCGTCGATCAGATTCGGCGCGGGCGTGAGCGGATATCCCGCCACCTCGGAGAGCTTTTTGCAGATATTGTCGAGATAGAACGCCGAGGCGTTGATCGCCGTGCCGATCGCCGTGCCACCGAGATTGATGACATGGAGCTCCTCCTCCGCGCGGTCAATGCGCGCAATATCGCGGCGCACAACGGCGGCGTAAGCGGCAAACTCCTGCCCGAGACGGATCGGGACCGCCTCTTGCAGCTGCGTGCGTCCCATCTTCACGATGCCGTCGAACTCGACGGCTTTCGCGTCGAGCGCGTCCGCCAGCCGCGTCAGATTTTTGCGAAGCGGAACGAGCAGGTCGATCGCCGTCATTTTGCCCGCCGTCGGGATCACGTCGTTGGTCGATTGCCCGTTGTTCACATGGTCGTTCGGGTGAACGACCGAATAATCTCCCTTTTTGCCGCCGAGAAGCTCGGTCGCGCGATTGGCGATCACCTCGTTGGCGTTCATATTGGCGGACGTTCCCGCGCCGCCCTGCACCGCGTCCACGATGAACGCGTCCATCCACATGCCGTCGAGAATCTCGTCACACGCCTCGACGATGACCTCAGCGCGATCCGCGGACACCTTGCCCGAATAGCCGTTGACGATCGCCGCCGCCTTTTTGATCTTCGCCATATTGCGGATGAAGAGCGGATGGAGCGGCTTTCCCGTGATGTGGAAATTGCGCGCGCCGCGGAGCGATTGCACGCCGTAATAGGCGTCGGCAGGCACCGCAAGCTCGCCGATGGAATCGCTTTCCATGCGGACCGTTTGATTTTGAATGACGTCCTTTTTCTTTGCCATGATTGCTTCCTTACACTTTGTTTTTGTAATATGCCGTGCGTGCCTTCAAATCGGGCAACACCGAAACCGTTTTCGCGGAAAACATTCCGTTTTCAAGCGAGCGCGTCGCTTCTTTTTCGTGTCCGATCAGCGCATACGCCGCGTCGGAGAGATGCGCGAACATCGGCGCGCGCATCGCCTGGCAGAGGAACGACTGACGGGGCGAATTGATGTCCTCGCCGCTGATCTGGAACAGATGATGTGCGTCACAAAGCGCCATCACGCGGCGAAGCTGTGCCTCGGTATTGCGGCTCGGCATATAGGTGACGGCGGAGAATCCGATGCGATCCAGCTCGTCAAAGAGCAGATCAAGATACCCGTCCTCGAATCGTTGCGCTTTTTTGTCGCCCGTGACGGAATCGCCGACGTCGCCGAGATAGGCATACGCCAGCACGACGCCGCACTCCTTGGCAAGCGCCTGCAATTCGAAAATGTCGGGGCATTCCGCTTCCGCGGGGATGTAAAACTTCTCGACCAGATTGCTTTTCAGCGCACCGAGAATATCGTATTCGTAAAACGCGGGCGTTTCCCTGCCGCCGAGGATCTGCTTTTTCACTTTCTCGGAGACGGAAATCTTCATTTCGTCCGCAAGAAACGCGATCACATCCTCCGGCGTCGGATAGCGTGCGACGATCTTTTTCGTCAGCGCAAAGAGAATGTGGCGTTCGGTGACGCTGCCGCCCTCGCTCGCGCAGGAAATCGGAAGCACGTCACGGTCAAAGTCAAGCGATATGCCGTAGGGCGCCATCAGCGCCGTGATGCGCTCGCACATCGAGCGGTTGCGCTCGTTGCGGCGTGCGCGGTAAAACGCAAACACATCGTTCAGCCGGTCGATGTTCTGATGCGGGACGCCGTGCAGCGCCACATACGCGACCGACTCCTGATCGGGATTGTTGATGCGAAGTCCGTTCAGCTTTGTATTGCGCATCGACGCGCGGCACTCCATGCCGACGGTGACGGGCAGACCGACGATCTCCGCCGCTTCGAGAAACTCTTTCGCGCCCGAAAGCGAATCGTGGTCCATGATGCCCGCCGTGGCGAGCCCGTTCTGCCATGCCATATAGACCGCCTTGGTCGGCGAATACGGCGAGAACGAATAGGTCGTGTGAATATGATTGTTGACGAAATCCGTCTTTTCCGGCATCGGAAACTCGCCGCGTTTCGCTCTGCCGAAAAGCTCGGCGAGCGCCGCGATGCGATCTTCTTTTTTTGCCGCGTTCAGCTGTTCGATCAGCATTTCCTGCGTCATGGGAAAACCCTCTCTTCGTTTCTTATTTCAGCATTTCCTGACCGCCCGTCACAGGAAGTGCCTGACCGGTCTCATATTTCTGCTCCACGATATAGAAGAGCGCGCGTGCCACGTCCACGGGCAGGCAACCGCGGTTCAGCGGCACCTTGCTCTCGTAATAGCGGCGCACGTCCTCGACGTTTTTCGCGCCGGGCACCTTGCCCGCTTTGAGATACTGCACGAAAAGGCCGCGTTCGGGGTCCATCCACAGCGGTCCGTCGAGGTAGTTGCCGGGGCAGATCGCGTTGACCTTGATGCCGTAGGGCGCCAGCTCCATCGCGAAGCTCTGCGTCAGCCCGATGCCGCCGAATTTACTGCCGGCATAGGCGAAATTCTTGTTGCTGCCGGAAAGGCCGGACTTGGAGTTGATCTCGATCACGTCAAACATTTGATCGGGCGCGTATTCGCGCTGAATCTTCATCGGGATCACCGCGTATTTGACGCAGAGGAAGTAAGCGGTATAGTTGACCGCCGTGACCAGTTCAAAGGTGGATTTCGTCATCTCTTCGAGCGAGCCCGCGCGTGCGATGCCCGCGTTGTTCACGAAGATATCGAGACCGCCGTATTCCAGCACGGTCGTGTCGATCATCGCGGAAACGGACGCCTCGTCGGAGACGTTCGCGACGACCGGGATCGCCGCGCCCTTGCCGTAGGTTTCGCAGAGCTTTTCCGCCGTGGCGGTCGCGCCCGCCGCGTTCATGTCGGCGATGACGACGTGTGCGCCCTCGGCGACCATCTGCTCCGCGATGCCGAGTCCGAAGCCCTGCGCCGCACCCGTGACGATGGCGACCTTGCCCGCGAGGCGCTTGACGGCACCTGCCGCGAGCGAGACCTTGGAGCGGTAGCTTTCCGCTTCCCAGTGTGTGATGAAATCGGTCAGCTCCTCGCTCATAGGGAGCGCGCCGCCGAAGGACGACGTATAGACCGCGATCTTCACGGCATCTTCAAAGACGACCGCCGCCGTATCCGCGGCTTTTTTCGTCTTGCCGCAGGCGAACATACCGACGCCCTGCACGAAAATGATGCGCGGCGGCTGTCCCTGCTTCTTGACGTATTTTTCGAATTCCTTTTGGAGTTTTTTCGGCGTGTCCTCGCCGTCGTTCTCGACGTAAAGCGGCGTAGCCCCACAGTAAACGATGTGATCGGGCGTGAACGCGCCGCGGAGCACCTCGAATTTCTTTTCGTCGGCGGCAAGCGCGATGATATCGTGATAGGTGACGAATTTGACCGACGCCGGTTCCCCGTCCGCAAACAGCATCCGGATCTCGGGCGCCAGACGGGCCGCCATCGCGCGATCATATTCCACCTCGTCGCGGCACGGCTCGACGAGCACGTTGATGCGGAGCTTGCTCATCACTTCCGCGACGAGCGCGTCGATCTCCTCGACGGTATTGCCCGCAAAGAAAACGCCGTGATTGCCGAGGAACAAAAGCGACGCGTCCGCGCCCTTTTCCGCACGGTAATCGTTCATTTTTTCCCGGCACGCCGCCGCGAGCAGATAACCCGGCTTCGTCGGCTTCACCCAGATCGCGTCCGGGAACAGCTCGGCGCAAAGCGCTTCGCCGTCCTTGCTGCACGTGACGCCGTTG
This sequence comes from uncultured Clostridia bacterium, assembly GCA_937898155.1. Lineage (GTDB taxonomy): Bacteria > Bacillota > Clostridia > Oscillospirales > CAG-272 > QALR01. The sequence continues at coordinate 6,461 of CALEJO010000129.1, forward strand.
ATCAGCGTCGGATGCACGTGAAGCACGTATTTCTGCGAGAAGAGGTTATGGAGCAGCGTTTCGACGCTCGGGCGTTTGGCTTCCTCGCCCGCCCATCTCGCCGCCATCATATCGGCGAGGACTTCCTTTTCGCGCTCGGCTTCCGAGTCGGAATATTCCTTTTCCCACATCGCGTTGAGCTGCACGCGCTCCATTTTCACGAAGCCCTCCTCCGTGATCGTGGCAAGCGCCGTGCCGGAGCCCTTGATAAAGAGCGCTTCGTCCGTCTTATACGAGGTATTGCCGCCGCCGGCAAGCACATAGTCCGCGTCCGCGCCGTATTGGTGCGACATCGCAAGTAAAGCATCGAGTTCCATGAAGTTCCTCCTTAAATCGACTTGGCGTTCGCCAGAAGAAACGTTTCCGCCTCGGCGCACCAGAGTCCGTTATGTTCCGCGACGATTTGCGCGAGCTTTGCGAAAAGCGGATCGGTCTTACCGAGCTCCGCAAAATCAGCGATCGCCGTCATCGGCATGGAAATATGGGTATAGACGAGTTTCTTTCCGCCCGGGATGTGCGGCAGATTGATCGTGGTCTCCGCCACGCTGTCAAGTCCGCCGACGTGCGTGATCATCATAGCGGGGTTGATCTTGCCGCTCTCCATCATGCGGATGGATTCTTTCATATCGTCCACGTTGCCGCCGGACGTGCCGACGACGTGCGTGGAGCCGTAGTGGACGTTATAGAAATTGAACATCGCGGAGAACGCGGGATTCGTCGGGCCGGCGAAGAAATTGAGACAGCCGTCCTTGCCGAGGAGCGCGTCGCCCTGCTCGACGACGGGCTTGACCGGCGCGTAGACGAACACGTCGTCGTAGCCGTTTCCGCCGTTCAGCTCTTTCAGATACGCCACGGGATCGGCTTTGTCGCCTGTATTGACGTAAAGGAGCTTCACGCCGTGCTTCGCTGCGTCCTCGATCGTCAACACCTGTGCGGCGCGGGCGAGGCGCGCTTCGTCGATATCCGTGACGACGAGGAGTGACGGACGACGGTCGTTATGAATCGCGTAGTCGATCGCGCCGAGTCCCATCGGACCGACACCGGCGAGGATCGCCATGCTGCCGCCCTCGGTGATGCCCATTTTATGCACGTAAGAGCCGTTCGTCGTGTGATAGCACGCGTGATAGCCGCCGACGATGCAACTCATCGGCTCGGAGAGCGAGCCGTAAAAATACGCGGGACTGCTATACGGGAGCAGGCAGTCGAGCTCCATGACCTCGTGCGGAATCACGATGAACGTCGCATCGCCGCCGATGTAATGATAGGAATATCCGGGTGCCGCCAGACTGCCCTTGTAGTTGAGCGCGGGCTGGATGACGAAGCGATCGCCCTCGCGATACTTCTCTTTCCATTTGGCGCCGACCTTGACGATCTTGCCGCAGAATTCGTGACCGACGATGACGGGATTTTCCGCGATATCGTCCGGCACGCGCTTGTGCGCCGAGCCCTGCGCCTGCGCTTTGTAGGTGGACATACAGATGCTGTCGGAAATGACCTCGGCAAGGATTTCATCCTCTTGAATCTCCGGAAGCTCGAATTCTTCCAGACGGAGGTCTCCGACGCCGTAAAGTCTGACTGCTTTTGTTTTCATGGGGTTCCCTTTCCCGATGTTGCCATCGAATGCGATTTGATTTATTTTCTTTTTAATTTTTCCATCAGTTCCGCGATGCGGGAGCGGCGCGCTTCCGTTTTCTCTTTTTGATATTCGGCGAACAGCACCCGCTTGCCGTCCAGTTCAAGCAGGAGCGTATCGCCGGGATGCACCTCGATCGGGAAATTTTCCCGCGGGATAATGCGGATATTCTCTTCTTCGTCGAGCAAAACGACGAGCCCTTCCTCGATCCGATCGACCTCGAATTCTTTGCGTTCCGCCATCTTCTCGCCTCCGTTTCGGGTGCAAACGCATCCGCACCCAAGTTATCTTCTTTATTATAATACGAATCTTCCCGCGAATCAACCTTTTTCCGCGATTTTCTCGTCGATTTTTCGGTTTTCTCTTGTGCTTTGGCGAAAAAAATGATAAAATAAACATAGACAAGAGACAAATCGGAATCGGGAGGCAGATATGACCGAAAAAAGCGTCGCCGCGGCGCGGATCGCGGAACTGCGAAAAACGCTGAATTATCATGCCAAGCTCTATTATATTCAGGACGCGCCTGAAATTTCGGACTACGAATACGACAAGCTCTTTTACGAGCTCGTCGCGCTCGAAGAAGCATATCCCGATCTCGTCACCGAGGATTCCCCGACGCGGCGCGTCGGCGGCGCGGCGCTCGACAAATTCGAGCAGGTGACGCACACCGTTCGCATGGGCAGTCTTTCCGACGTCTTCTCGTTCGAGGAGGTCGAGGACTTCGTCAAAAAGACGGAAGAAGCTCTCGGGCATCCCGTCGTCTTTTCCGTCGAGCCGAAGATCGACGGGCTTTCGGTCTCGCTGGAATACCGGAGCGGCAAGCTCACCGTCGGCTCCACGCGCGGCAACGGGCTCGTCGGCGAGGACGTGACGGAAAATCTCAAAACGATCAAAACCATTCCCCTCACCCTGCCCGAGGCGCTCCCGCTTCTCGAAGTGCGCGGCGAGGTCTATATGCCGCGGCGCAGCTTCGAGGCGCTCAATCGCGCGCAGGAGGCGGCGGGCAAAGCCCTCTTTGCCAATCCGCGCAACGCGGCAGCGGGCTCGCTTCGTCAGCTCGATTCGAAAATCGCGGCGAAGCGCGGGCTCGATATTCTCGTCTTCAACGTCCAGCGCGCCGAGGGCAAGACGTTCTCCGCCCATTCGGAGTCGATCGCGTATCTCGAAGCGCAGGGCTTCCACGTCATCCCATATTTGACGCGCGCCGTCGGCGCCGATGCCGTCATCGCGCAGATCCGCCGACTCGGCGAAATGCGGGACGGGCTTTCGTTTGATATCGACGGTGTCGTCATCAAGGCGGACGACCTCGCGGAGCGCATCGAGCTCGGCGAGAACGTCAGCACGCCGAAATGGGCGGTCGCCTATAAATTCCCGCCCGAGCGCAAGGCGACGAAACTTCTTGATATCACAATTCAGGTCGGACGGACAGGGGTGCTGACGCCCCGCGCCGTGCTGGCACCCGTGCGGCTCGCGGGCACGACAGTCTCCGCCGCGACACTTCACAATATCGACTTCATTCACGAGCGCGACATCCGCATCGGCGACACGGTTTACGTGCAAAAAGCAGGCGACATCATTCCCGAAGTGGTTTCCGTGGAAGAAAAAGCACGCCCCACCGACGCCGTTCCCTATCGGATGCCAATGATTTGTCCGTCCTGCGGAGAGCCGGTCGTGCGTGACGACGAAGCCGCGACGCGATGCACAAATCCCGCCTGCCCCGCGCAGCTCGAACGAAGCGTCACGCATTTTGCTTCGCGCGACGCGATGGACATCGACGGGCTCGGTCCCGCGCTCGTGCATCTGCTGATCGAGGGCGGACTCGTCAAAACCGTCGCCGATCTCTACCGTCTGCGCACCGAAGAAGTGGCGGCGCTCGACCGCATGGGCGAGCTTTCCGCCAAAAATCTCGTCGCCGCGATCACACGCTCGAAAGAAAACGGGCTCGACAAGCTGATCTACGCGCTTGGCATCCGCAACATCGGCGAAAAGGCGGCGAAATCGCTCGCCGCGCAGTTCGGCACGATGGACGCGCTCGCCGCCGCCACGAAAGAAGACCTCGTCGCCATCGACGATTTCGGTGAGATCACGGCAGATGCGGTGCTCGACTATTTCTCACACCCGCAGACCGCGGCGCTCCTTTCGGAGCTCGCCGACCTCGGCGTGAATATGACCTATCACACCGAGCTTGCGGGCGACAGTCTCGCGGGCATGACGTTCGTGCTCACGGGCACGCTCCCGACGCTTTCGCGCGAGGAAGCGTCCGCGATCATCGAGCGGCACGGCGGCAAGGTCTCCTCGTCTGTTTCCGCAAAGACCACCTACGTCGTCGCGGGCGAAAAAGCGGGCTCCAAGCTGACCAAAGCCGAGGCGCTCGGCATTCGGATTCTCGACGAAGACGGTCTTCTTGCTCTCGCGGAGAAAGCCCCGTGATTCAACCCATTTCATGCACAGGAGGATGCTATGGCAGACTTTTTTGACCATGTGAAACTTTATATCAAAGCCGGAAACGGCGGCAACGGGTGCATCTCGTTCCGCCGCGAAAAATACGTCTCGCACGGCGGGCCCGACGGCGGCGACGGCGGACACGGCGGCAACGTCGTTTTCGCGATTTCGCCCGACGTCAATACGCTGATCGACTTCCGTTTCAAAAAGAAATTCATCGCCGAAAACGGCGGCGACGGCATGCCCGCGAAATTTCACGGCGCGACCGCGCCCGACCTCGTGATCCACGTTCCCGAGGGCACGATCCTCCGCGACGCGGAGAGCGGCAAGATCATCAAGGATATGAGCAAATGTGAGCCGTTCATCGCCGCCAAAGGCGGGCGCGGCGGCTGGGGCAATCGCCATTTCGCCACGCCGACGCGGCGCACGCCGCGCTTTGCCAAAAACGGGCTTGAAGGCGAAGAACGTGAGATCGTTCTGGAACTGAAAATGCTGGCGGACGTTGGCTTTGTCGGACTTCCGAATGTCGGCAAGTCCACGCTACTTTCGATGATCTCCGCGGCGCGCCCGAAGATCGCAAATTATCATTTCACGACGCTCACGCCGATGCTCGGCGTCGTTGATCTCGGCGAAGGTCAGGGCTTTGTCGCCGCCGACATTCCCGGTCTGATCGAGGGCGCGTCCGAGGGACTCGGGCTCGGCCACGATTTTCTCCGCCACGTCGATCGGTGTCGTTTGCTCGTGCATGTCGTCGATCTCTCCGGCTCCGAGGGGCGCGATCCGAAAGAAGACGTGCTTCTCATCAACGAGGAGCTGAAAAAATACAGCGATGAGCTCGGCGCGCGGCCGCAGATCTTTGCCGCGAACAAATGCGACCTGCTCGATCCCGACACCGCCGACGCGGTGAAAGCGGATTTTGAGAAGTTTGCCGCTTCGCTCGGCGCCGAGACCGTCTATCTCAGCGCCGCGTCCGGCGAAAACGTGAAGTCGCTTTGCCGCAAGGTGTTCGCGAAATTGCAGGAGCTTCCGCCCGTGACGGTTTATGAATCCGAATACGTCGAGGAAGTCAAGGAGCCCGCCGCGCCCGACGACATCACGGTCACGCGTGACGGCGACGTCTGGGTAGTCGAGGGCGAATGGCTCAAATGGCTGATGAGCGGCATCAACTTCGACGACCGCGAATCCGCGATGTATTTCGAGCACATGATGCGGGAGAAAGGCATCTTCGACAAGATGCGGCAGGCCGGCATCGCCGACGGCGACGTGGTATGTCTCTACGACCTCGAATTTGATTTTGTGGACTAAAAAAATCCCTTGCCGAGAGGCAGGGGATTTTTTCTTCGCCGCTTTTCTTTACGAAAAGAAAAGCTCGGCAAAAGAAACGCGTTGTGCGCTCGGCTCAAAGCTTGCACAAACTTCAAGCCGTGTGGGCGCTCCGCGCCAACCGCGCACTCGGCTTTCGCGCGTAGCGCCGGAAGTCAAATCTTTATACTTCGATCGAGCGGAACGCTCGCGGGCTTTCTTTTTGCAATCTTTTTCTTTGCCCGTCAAAGAAAAAGTTGACGTTCTCCGCTTTTCTTTACGAAAAGAAAAGCTCGGCAAAAGAAACGCGTCCGTGATGCGGGAAGATTCGGTTTGCACAGACTTCGCGCCGTGTGAAAAGTTGAGAAAAAGAGTCCCGCGCATCGCGCGGGACTCTTTTTTATGCACTTAAACGATAACGCCGTTGCGTTCGCGGGCGGCATCCACCAGCTTGTGGATTCTGCCGACGGGGTTGAGCAGTTCGCTGATCGACGCATCGGAATTGATCGTGTCGATGATGTAAGAAACGTATTTGCACATATTGACTTCCGCATACCACGGGCGGTCGATGATCGACTGCGGGCGGTAATTGAGATTCGTCGTGAAGATTTTGTCGATGAGGCCTTTCTCATACGCCGCGTCGATTTTGTCACAGCCCGCCGTGAAGAGCCCGAACGTCGCAAAGACGAACACGCGGTTCGCGCCGCGGTCTTTGAGTTGTTCGGCGATGTCGAGCATGGAATCGCCCGTTGCGATCATATCGTCCACGATGATCACGTCGCGGCCGCCCACCGAGTGCCCGAGAAATTCGTGCGCCTCGATCGGGTTGCGACCGTCGATGACGACCGTGTAGTTGCGGCGCTTATAGAACATACCCAGCTCCACGCCGAGGATCGACGAGAAATACATCGAACGGGACATCGCGCCCTCGTCGGGGGCAATGATCATCAGCTTCTCTTTGTCAAAGCCGATGTCGGGATACTCCCGCGCAAGCGCTTTGAGCATCTGGTAGGACGAGCGGACGTTGTCAAAGCCGTGCTGGGGGATCGCCTGCTGAACGCGCGGATCGTGCGCGTCGAACGTGATGATATTGGAAACGCCGAGCGAGATCAATTCTTGCAGAGCCATCGCGCAGTCGAGCGACTCGCGCGCGGTGCGGCGATGCTGACGGCCCTCGTAAAGCATCGGCATGATCACGGTGACGCGGCGCGCCTTGCCGCCGATCGCGCAAAGGATGCGTTTGAGGTCCTGATAATGATCGTCGGGGCTCATCGGCACTTCCTTGCCATACATCTGATAGGTGACGCCGTAATTGAAAACGTCCGAGAACACGAACGCGTCCTTGCCGCGCATTGTTTCGTGAATGATGCCCTTACCTTCCCCCGTGCCGAAGCGCGGGCAGTCCGCGTTGACGAGGTAGGAGCTGTCTTTTCGGTCATCTCTCCATTGATGCAGATACCAGTCCACATTTTCGAGGAACTTTTCCGTTCCTTTCATTCCGATGATACTGAGGTCGCCGTAATATTGCTTCTCCATGCTTGCCGCCCTTCCTTTTCTCGGTTGATTTGACTCAGAGGTTGAATGCCACTTCGATTTCCTTGACTTCTTCGGGGTTGATCTTGACGATATTGCCGCCGAGCGACGCCGCTTCTACGAGGGATTTGGCGCTGTATTCCATCACTTCGAGGCGGTCGAACGCGTTCAGAAGCGAGGTGCCCGCGGCGATCACGCAATCGTTTTCGATGATGACGACGGGGTTTTTGATCGAAATTTCTTTGGCAAGCATTTCGGGCTGCATGAACGAGCAACCGAACGGATACTTGCGCACGTTTTTCAGTGCGATATAACTTTCGGGGATCAGACGGGCGTCAAATTCGCAGTCCGTGATCGCGAACGCCATGATGTGCGGCGGATGCGCCACGATGACGGTCTTGATATCGGGATCGTCGCGGTAAAGCACCTCGTGCAGATGCACGGAGCGCGACGGCGCTTTTCCTGCTTCGCACATACCGTCCTTGACCAGCACGAGATCCTCGGGTTCGAGATACGCGCGGTCCTTGGCGTAGGGCGTGATGATAAACGAGCCGTCGGAGAGCTTGCAGGAGAACGTGCCCTGATCGCTCGTGAAGAGCTGGTTGCCGTAAGCGCGGTGGATCAGATCGCACATATCGCGGCGAACGGCGAGCTCCTCGCTCGTATGGGTGCGCGGAATGAACTCTTCCATATTCGGCTGGGTTTTGTTCTTATAAATATCCATATGGCGCTCGGAAAGTCCGTGAATCTTGCCGCCGAGCGTATTGGCATTGATCTGGATACGCGCGCAATAGTCGAGCATTTCAAAATTCATGAACGCCTTAAACAGTGATGTGGAGCCGAGAACGACGCCGTGGTTTTCGAGCATCACGGTATTGATGCCCTTGGCAAATTCCGCGGAGATCTTCTCGCCGAGATTGGCGCTACCGGGGAGCGCGTATTTCGCGATCGTGATCTCGCCCGAGAGGAATCTCGCGTCGGGGATGATCGACGTATCGGGGATCTTGCGGAGCAAGCTATACGCGACAAGTGCCGGCGGATGCGCGTGCAGGACCGCTTTCAGGTCGGGACGCTTCTGATAGATCGCGAGATGGAACGGATATTCCACCGACGGCTTGTGCAGACCGATGATCGTGCCGTCCGGCTTGATCTGCATGATGTCCTCCCGACGCAGACTGCCTTTGTCAACGCCGCTCGGGCTGATCCAGACGGTGCCCTCGGGATCGCGAATGGAAAGGTTGCCGCCCGTCGTCGTGGTCATACCGTAATAATAGATGCGGTTCATGATCATAACGATTTGGTCGGCGGGATGAAGCATATCAAAATTCATAGGAAATCTCCTTTGATCAGAATAGTCAATTGTAGTCGCCCGGACGGAATTCTTCCGCGATGTTCGCCTCGTAATACGCGATCAGCGTCTCGCGGCAAAATGGAAGCTCGTTTGCCTGCTTTTGCGTGCCGTGGACACGCGCGAGCTCGTCCGTATAGTCTTTCAGAAAATAAACTTTGTGCCCCGTATATCCTTGCGAATAATGGCAAACGACGGGGGTTATTTTTGCGCCATATAGTATAGTGTAGTCCTTTTTTTGTCGGATGTCAAGAGTTAAAATGCCGCCGAGCAAAGTTTTGTCGAATCTCATGTTGGAAACAAGGTTTCCAAGCGAATAAACGATCAATGTGCGATGCCCGTCCGACGCGGTTTTCCATTCCGCGGGTTCCAGCACGTGCGGATGCGTGCCGATCACGAGATCGGCGTGCAGCTCCGTCAGAAGCGCCGCCATTTCCTCCTGCGCGGTCGTCGGATGAAAGACCGACACGTAATTGCCGACATCGTATTCGACGCCCCAATGCATCGAGACGAAAACGAGGTCTGCCGCCTGCCGTGCCGCCGCCATTTGATGGCGGATGCGCGCTTCCGAAGCGCGCGGCACGTCGATCATATCATCGCAGTTGGTCGAATAGGTGTAGGCGAGGAACGCGATGCGGATGCCCTGCCGCTCCACCACGCGAAAGCCGTCGGCATCGCCGCCGATCACACATTCGGCGCGCGCCGCAAGGTAATCCCGCGTGCGGATCAGCCCCTCCGCGCCGCGGTCGAGCATATGGTTGTTCGCGAGGTTGATGACGTCGAAACCCGCCGCGATCAGCGCGTCGCCCGCCTGATACGGCGAGCAAAAGCGCGGATAGCCCGAAAAATCCGAGTCTCCGAGCGGCGTTTCCTGGTTGACAAACGCGATATCCGCCGCCGCAACCATCGGGGCGATCTCGCCGTAGATCGGGGAAAAATCGTAGCCCCCGCCCGTGCTCGCCTCCCGATAGATGCAGGAATGAATCAGATTGTCGCCCGCCGCGAGAAACGTGATCCGCGTTTCGTCCTCGGAGGTTGCCAGACAAAAAATTGCACAGGAAGAAAGCGCGACGGCAGTCGCGACGGTCAGCGCGAGCAGACGGCGCCCCCGTCCCGCTCCCGCTTGATTCTTCCTGTGCAAAAAATTCATCGGTTTGCCCGCCCTTCCCGTTTTTTACACAGGTAGTTTGGACGTTTATCTTGCCGACAATACGTTCTTTTCGTAGGTTTTCACGTCGTCGAGCCACTCGGCGCCCGCGGGAACGTTGTTTCTCTCGCAGTATTCTTCCCAGACCGCGGCAAACGGCAGCGTTTTCTGCTCTTCGAGCAGGGCGAGACGCGTGGTATAGTCGAAGGTATGTTCACATTCCGCGAGCTTCGCGGTCGGTTCGAGCGCCGCCATGAGAAGCGCCTTTTGCATATTGCGCATACCGATCACCCAAGCCGCGATGCGGTTGATCGACGCGTCAAAGTAGTCAAGTCCGATGTGGACGCGCTTCTCGGCGCCGTTGCGGAGGATCTCCTGCGCGATCGCGCGGAGCTCGTCGTCGAGGATGACGACGTGGTCGGAGTCCCAGCGCACAGGGCGCGACACGTGAAGCAGAATGTCCTTGCCGTAAAGCAGGACGGAGGAGATTTTATCGGAGATGACCTCGGTCGGATGATAGTGTCCCGCGTCGAGCGTGAGCAGCATATCGGGGCGCGTCATCGCGTAGCCCATATAAAATTCGTGCGAGCCGACGGTGCAGCTCTCCGCGCCGATGCCGAACACCTTGCTTTCGACGGCGTTGAGGTTGTGTTTCGTGTCCACCTTGCCCGCGAAAATGCGGTCGAGCGAATCGAGCAGGCGCGCGCGTGCGCCGTAGCGGTCCACCGTGATATCCTTGAAGCCGTCCGGCACCCAATAGTTCGTGACGGCGGTATTGTTCAGCTCCTTGCCGAAATATTCCGCGATCTTGCGCGACGCGATGCAATGCTCCACCCAGAAGTCACGCACTTCTTTGCTCGGATGGCTGAGCGTCAGCCCGTCGTCGCTCATCGGATGCGAGAAGCAGGTGGGGTTGAAATCGAGCCCGCAGTCGTTCTGCTTCGCCCAGTCCACCCAGCTTGCGAAATGCTTCGGCTCGATCTCGTTGCGCGCGACCGTTTCGCCGAGATTGTCGAGATAGATCGCGTGGATGTTCAATCTCTTTTTGCCCGGGATCATCGACATCGCCTTTTCGATGTCGGCGCGAAGCTCCGTGATGTTGCGCGCACGGCCCGGATAGTTGCCGGTCGTCTGAATGCCGCCCGTCAGATCGCCGTCGGGATTTTCAAATCCGCGCACGTCGTCGCCCTGCCAGCAGTGCATCGACACGGGAATATTCTGCACGCGGGCGATCGCCGCCTCGACGTCCACGCCCATTTTTGCGTATGCTTCTTTTGCAAATTCAAATCCTTTTGCCATAGTGATGTTCCCTTTCGTATTATCGTAATAGCGCTTTGCTTATTTTTCGATCAATTTGAGGAAGCTGCCGTAAGCATCGTCCCACGCCGCGAGCTGATCTTTTTGCGGCTCGTAGGTCTTGACCTCGAAGGAATCGGCGATGATCTCGCGCGCCTGCCACATATCGCGCACTTCGCCGAGCGCGATCGCCTGTGCCGCGATATTGCCGAGCGCCGTCGCTTCAACGGGACCCGCAAACACGGGACGTCCGCACGCGTTTGCCGCGAACTGCGAAAGCTGTTCCTCTTTTGTGCCGCCGCCGACGATGTTGATCGCGGGAATGCGCTCGCCGCACAGCTTGTCGATGCCCTCGACCGTGTAGCGATAGCGCATGGCGAGACTTTCCAGGATGCAACGGACGATCTCGCCCTTGGTCTGCGGGACGTATTGTCCGGTCTCGCGGCAATAATCCGCGATGCGCTTCGGAACATTGCCCGGCGTCGCAAAGCGCGGATCGTCGGTGTCGATGAAGCAACGGAGCGGTGTTGCCGCCGCCGCTTCGTCGGCGAGCGTCTGGAACGAAACGTCCTCGCCCTCGCGCTTCCATTGACGGCGCGCCTCCTGCTCGACCCAAAGTCCCGTGATATTTTTCGAGAAGCGGATCTTATCGCCGTAGCCGCCCTCGTTCGTGAAGTTCAGCGCTCTCGTTTCGTCGGAAATGACGGGCGCGGACGTTTCCGTGCCCATGATCGACCATGTGCCGGAGGAAATCCAGATGAATTTCTCGCTCTTGGCGGGAACGGCGAGCACCGCGCTCCCCGTGTCGTGCGCCGCAACGGAAATGATGCGCGGGCAGATGCCGATCTCCTCCGCGAGTGCCGGCGTCAGATCGCCACACACCGTGCCGGGCTTGACGATCTTGCCGAACAGGCGCTTCGGCAAGCCGAATTTCTCGATCAGCTCCGCCGACCAGTCGCGCGCGGCGGCGTCGAGAAGCTGGCTCGTGGACGCGATGGTATATTCGGTCTGTTTTTTGCCCGTCAGGAAATAGTTAAGCAGATCCGGCACAAACAGCATATCCGACGCAATGTCGAGCAACTCGAGCGAATCCCGCTTCACTGCGAGAAGCTGATAGAGCGAGTTGATCTCCATCACCTGAATGCCCGTGATGTCGTAAACGCGCTTCGCGGGCACCGTTTTCGCGGAGAACTCCGCCATGCCCGCCGTGCGCTGATCGCGGTAATGCACGGGACTGCCGAGCAGGTGCCCGTTTTTATCGAGGAAGCCGAAGTCCACACCCCACGTGTCGATGCCGACGGACGCGATGTCGCGGTCGGCGCTGTTGGCACATTTGAGCAGAGACGTTTTGATCTCGTGATAGATGCGCAGAATGTCCCACGTGAACTGCCCCGCAACCGTCACCGGCTCGTTCGGGAAGCGGTGGTTCTCTTCGAGCGCGAATTTTTCGCCGTCAAAGGTGCCGACGATACCGCGCCCGCTTGACGCGCCGAGGTCGATGGCAAGCATTTTGATGTTTTTCATGCGTATAGTCCTCCGTTATGTAATTTGTCGATTATTTGAGTTCCGCGATGGCGACACCCGTGTCGCCCTCTCCGACGTTGCCGCATCGCACAGAGGCGACGCGCGTGTCGGATTTCAAGTAGCCCGTGACGGCTTTGCGAAGCGCGCCCGTGCCCTTGCCGTGGATGATACGGATCGTTTTCACGCCCGCACGCATCGCGTCGTCGATATATTTGTCCACGCGGAAGAGCGCGTCGTCGGCATATTCGCCGCGCAGATCGAGTTCTGCCGCAAATTCCGAGATCGCGCGGTCGCCCGCGCTTTTGACCGACATCTTTTTGCCCGTTTTATCGGTGAACGTCACCTTCACGCCGTCAATCAGCATGAGATTTTTGACGTTGGTTTTCGTTTTCAGAATGCCCGCCTGCACCTGCACATTTCCGTCGCGGTCGGGATCGGCAAGCAGAACGCCCCTTTGCCCGATGTTCACGAGGATCACCTCGTCGCCGCGTTTCAGCGG
>CALEJO010000130.1 GCA_937898155.1 uncultured Clostridia bacterium
CGAGCTTTTCTTTTCGTAAAGAAAAGCGGGAAATCAGCCCCGGAAGAACGCGGCAAACAGCTTCGTCATATAGTAGCTGTCGTCCGCACCGCCGAGCTCGCGGATCGCGTGCATCGAAAGCATCGGATTGCCGATGTCGATCGTGACAACGCCATATTCGGCAGACAGGATCGGCCCGATCGTGCCGCCGCCGCGCGCGTCACTGCGGTTGTTGAAAATCTGATAAGGAATGTCGTTTTTCTCGCAGAGGAGCTTGAAGAACGCCGTGCCGTGCGACGAGGTCGCGTAGGACTGCGTGTTCGCCAGTTTCAGCACGGGGCCGGCGTTGAGATAGATCGGCAGTGCCATTTCGTGTTTTGCCGTGTAAGACGGGTGCGTCGCGTGCGCCATATCCGCGGAGAAGACGAACGTCTTGGCGAGCGCGCGGTATTTGTCCTCGGCGGAATAACCGAGTTTTTCGCAAATGCGGTCGATGATTTGCAGGATCGTATTGCTCTTCGCGCCGCGGTTGGAGTTCGAGCCGATCTCCTCGTGATCAAACGCGACGGCGATGTCGCAGGTTTGGCAATCCGTTTCGCCCTCGATGAAGCCCGCCATCAGCTCGTGGGACATCGAAGCGTCGTCGAGACGGCCGACGGAGATAAACTCTTCGTTTTCGCCGACGAAGCAGCCGTCGTCGACCTCGTAAGGCGCAAGCTCAAAGCTGAGGATGTCCTTTTCATCACAGCCGAGGTGCTTCGACAAATAGGAAAGGAACTGCGGTTTGCCGTCTTTTCTCTGCGCGAAGAAGGGAAGAAGCTCCGTCTGCACATTGAATTTCGCGTTGTCGTTGACATCGCGCACGACGTGGATCGCCGCGCTCGGCAGAATGAGGATCGGCTTTTTGATATTGACGTTGACGGGCGTGGGCTCACCGTTTTCGCCGCGGAGATAGACGCGGCCCGCGAGTCCGAGCGGACGGTCGAGCCAACCGTGAATGATCAGCCCGCCGTAGGACTCGAGCGTCAGCCGCTCAATGCCGCAATCGACGCGGGACGGCACCGTTTTGATGCGGAAGCCGGGCGCGTCCTGGTGCGCCGCGCCGATGCGGAAGCCCGTTTCGCGCGGATCGCCGCCGATGCGGAACGCGGCACATTGCGTGCCCTCTTTGGTGAAATAGTAGGTTTTGCCGCGTTCGAGCGTCCATGCGTCGCGCTCATCGAGACGGACGGCACCCGCCGCGTCGAGCATCGCGCAAAGCTCGTCGTTCGCCTGGAACGCGGTCGGCGCGTTGTTCAGAAAGCGGAGAAGTTCTTTTGCATACTGTTTTTTGGTTTTCATAATGACCTCCTGAAAGGATATTGAAGAATTTTGTTTCGTTTTTCAGGTCGCCGCGCAAAGCAGGGCGGCAATCTCCTCGGGCGACGCGCCCGCGAGATAGCGGGAAACGTCGGCGAGCTTGGGGATCAGCGCGTCCGCTTGGCGCGGTGTGCCGAGCAGGGCGGCTTCCAGCTCCGTCGGATCGGCTTCGCCGAAAAAGTCGCCGGAGAACGAGAGCCGCGCGATCACCGGAATATCCGCACTGTTCGGGGCTTCGGCGAGCGCCACGGCGACGGTGCCGTAAGGAAAGCGCTGTTTCGCGCGCAGATCGTCGGCGCCGAATTTTCCGAAAAGCCACGCGTCCGTCTCATATTTTTCGCGCGTGAGCGCGTCGATCTCCGCATGTTCTTCGGCGGAAAGGTCGCGCCCGACGGCGCCGAGCCGGAGAAAATGCGTTTCGAGCATCGCCTGAAACGCGGTGACGTCCATCGGGGGATCGCCCGATAGCAATGTTTGCAGATTGACGACGCGGGCGCGCGTGCTGGCGATGCCTTTGGAGGCGAGCTTGTCGCGGTCGGGCGTCAGCACACCCGCGAGCGCGGAGAAGTCGGCGGAGAAGAGAAGCGTTCCGTGGTGCATCCGTGCGGTGCTTCCGTCCTGCCGCCGATAGACGCACGCGGCGGTGCCGGAGAATTTGCGCATCTCTCCGCCGCAGTCGGCAACGAGGTCGTTGCGCCCGGATGCCGCGGCGACGATGCCGAGCGAGCCGAGCGCGTCGAGAACGGGCGCGGCAAATGACGAGAACGAAAGCGTCGTTCCGTCCGGCACGATGAACGTGTAATTGACGTTGCCGAGATCGTGGAAGACCGCGCCGCCGCCGGTCAGCCGACGGACCACGCGAATGCCGTGCGCCTTCGCAAACGCAAAATCAACTTCGGCGCGCGCGTCTTGATTCTTTCCGATGATGACGGCGGGCTCGTTGCGCCAAAGCATGACGGCGGGCTCGCGCAGACGGCGGAGCAGCACCTCCTCCGTCGCCATATTGCGAAACGGATCGGTGCAGTCGTTTCGGACGAGCAGCATATTGCGCCTCCTTCCCACGAAAGATACTATACCATTCTCATTTTATCATATTTGCGAGGATTCATCAAGAGTTTTGCAAAAACTTCCGCGGAAAAACGGAGCAAACGCGCAGAGAAAGCGCGAAAACCGCTTGCTTTTTCCCGTGTGTGGTGCTATAATGAAGCCGATCCGAATGAACGCAAAGGAGGGACTTTAAATGTTCCGCAAAAACGGCTTTTTTCTCGGCGCGATGATGTTCAATCTGCTCGTGATCGCGTTCTCGATTTCGGGCGCGTGCTACGCCATGATCGTGCCTGAGGTGCATTGGCTCCAAAAATGCGCGGCGGTTTTCGCCATCGTTTCCATGGTGGCGGCGTTTTTCTACGTGTTTCGCGGCGCGAGCAAGGATTCGGCAAAATATTTTCGCCTGTTTCTCATCAGCTTCGCGGCGTATGAATGGATGATGCTCGTCTCGTCCGCGATGTTCGGGATGCTTCCCGTTGCGCTGACGTCGATCGCTTACGTCTTCATCGTGATCCTGATTGTCACGAAGGACCTCGGCAAGCTGAAATCTCTCCTTTGCTGCGGCGCGGTGTTCGCGACGAAGCTCGCGGTCAGCATTGCGACGATCATCAAGTTTCCCGGCTATTTCCGCGGCGGCGACGCGCTCGGCACGGCGTATATCATCGTGACGGCGGGCGAGGTCGCGCTTTCCGTGATCATGACGCTTTGCGTTTACGCAAAATACGTGGACAAGACGGAACGCGGCAGAGACTAAATAAAACGGAGCGCTTTTCCCGGGCGGGAACAGCGCTCTTCCGCATTTTTGCGCGGCTTGACCGCGCAAGTCCAAACAAAAACGGAGGAACACTATGCAACTTTACGTTCTGATTCTCAACAAGACCGAGTGTATGCCGAAGCTCGTGGCGACGCTGATGAAAGCGGGCATCCACGGCGCGACGATCTACGATTCGATGGGCGTCGTGCAATATGTCGGGCACGATATGATCGAGCCGCCGCCGATGTTCGGCTCGCTCCGCAAATATCTGCACCCCGACAACGGAAACAACAAAACGCTCGTCATTTTGCTCAAAGACGAGGAGCTGGATTCGGTGCGCGCGATCGTGAACGAGGTGACAGGCGGGCTGTCCCGCCCCGACGTCGGCGTCGCGTTCGCGGTGCCGGTGTCTTACGTGGAGGGGCTGGCATAAGATGAAACTGTCACAGACGAACGGGCCGCTGTTCCCGTATTATCACGATTCGATCACCGAAACGCTCGCGCATCTGCGCCGCGCCGGCTTCCGTTATGTGGACGTGTCGTTTTTCAATCGCTTCGTGCGCGGCTCGCGCTATTGGGGCGATCCGCAGCCGATCATCGACGAATATCTGCGCGCGTTTGACGCGCTCGGTATGACGCCCGTGCAATGTCACGAGCCCGCCGGAAACTCGCTCGGCGACGACGGCGGCGAATATTATATGCGCAAAACGCCCGCGGCGATGAAGATCGCGGCGGCGATCGGCGTGCCGAGCATGGTCGTTCACCCGGGCGACAGCCCCGTGCCGATGACGCACGATCAGATGATCGAGGCAAACGTGAGGGCGCTCCGCCGGCTGATGCCCGTCGCGGAACAATATAATATGAAGATTTTACTTGAAAATATGGTGGAGTTCGCGCCGGACACGGCGGACGATCTGATCGCCATCGTGGACGAGGTGAATCATCCACTCCTCGGCATCAATTGGGATGTCGGCCACGGCAACGTGTGCGGACTCGATCAATATACCGAGATCAAAAAGATCGGTTCTCGGCTTTGGGGACTGCATCTGCACGACAACGTCGGCTGGGCGAGCCCGGATCACGCGGGGAAGTATACGTCGAATTACGACTATCATCTCCCGCCGTTTTACGGCAACCTCAATTACGACGCCGTCATGACGGCTCTCATCGAGGTCGGCTACAAGGGCACGTTCAATTTCGAGGCGGACGGTCCGCAGCCGCGTCCGGGGAAACTCCCGTTCGCGCCGAACGGCAAGCCGATCGAGAAACTCGCGCGGATGTCGCCGGCGCTCCGCGAACAGGCGGACGCGCTATTATATAATATAGGAAAATATATCTTGCAAACCTACGACTGCTTCGAGGAATGAGAAGCGCCGTCCGGAAAGGAATCTGACTCCCATGAATACTCTTTTGGCGCTCGGGATCGCGATGGCGTTCGGCCTGCTTTCCACGAGACTCATCAAACTTGTGAAATTGCCCAACGTGACGGGCTATCTGATCGCGGGGCTTTTGATCGGTCCAAGCGTGTTCGATCTTTTGACGGAAGAACACGTGCAGGATTTTCAGATCCTCGTCACGCTGGCACTCGGCTTCATCGCGTTTTCGATCGGCGGCGAATTCAAATTTGACGTGCTGAAACGGCTCGGCAAAAACGTGACGGTCATCACGGTCGTGCAGGCGGTCGGCGCGGTGGCGGCGGTGTTTGCGGCGCTTCTCGTCGCGGGGCTTTGCGGCGCGTTCGGTGAAAACTATATGCCGCTCGTGTTCACTCTGTCCGCGATCGCGACGGCGACGGCACCGGCGGCGACGCTTCTCGTCGTCCGGCAATATAAGGCGCACGGCCCTGTGACGGAAACGCTCCTGCCCGTCGTGGCGATGGATGACGCGATCGGACTGATGATCTTCTCGATCTTCATGGCGATCGCGCAGACGCTGGCGTCGGGCGCGGAAGCCACCGTTATGACGATGCTCGTCGATCCGCTTCTCGAAATCGTGGAATCTCTCGGCGTCGGGCTCGTGCTCGGCGCGGCACTCGCGCTTTGCACGCGCTTCTTCAAATCCCGCGCGAACCGCCTCGGGCTTTGCGTGACGGCGACGGTGATCGGCACGGCGCTTTCGCAGATGTGGGGGCTGTCGTCGCTTCTGCTTTGCATGATGATCGGCGCGACGCTCTCGAACTTCGGAAAGGACGTCGATCGCGTGTTGGAGGGGACGGACCGCTGGACGCCGCCGCTCTTCATGCTTTTCTTCGTGCTTTCGGGCGCGGATCTCGATCTTTCGGTTTTGCCGACGGTCGGACTGCTCGGCGTGCTGTATATCGCGGCGCGCTCACTCGGCAAATATTTCGGCGCGCGTTTCGGCGCGTCGCTGGTCGGCGCGGGGAAAAACGTGCGCAAATACCTCGGCTGGACGCTTTTGCCGCAGGCGGGCGTCGCGGTCGGTATGGCGCAGATCGCACTGGCGGGCTTGCCCGCCGAATACGGCACGAAAATTCAGGCGGTTGTTCTGTGCGCGACGCTGATTTATGAGATCGTCGGACCGGTGCTGACGAAGATCGCGCTCAAAAAAGCAGGCGAGATCAGCGATTCTGTGTAAAAAACGCGCTTATTTCCGAGTCGGATGCCCATCGGGCGTCCGACTTTTCCTTTGTTTTGCAAAATGTGAAAAATTTTTTAATATTTTTCAAAAGAAGGGTTGACAAACGAGATAAAGATGTGATAGAATAATCGAGCGCCGCAAAAGGG
>CALEJO010000131.1 GCA_937898155.1 uncultured Clostridia bacterium
ACCATCTTCACATTCAATGGTTACTATTTCTTCTGTAAAGTAATCTCTTAGGTTATTCAATATGTCACTTGTAACTTCACATTTTTTATCTTCATCAAAAGGTAAATTACATATATCTTCTGAAAGTTTTGTTTGTGGGTATACGGTATGACCATTTTGTGCCTGAATTTCAAGGACATTAACCGCGAGTGCCCTAATTCTACGTCTATCGTCCGGCGAATCCAATGCGCTTGGTTCAAGCAATGGATTTTCCTCAGAAATAACAGATGCAGGAAAAATAGCTGTATCGATTTTATTCACTGAAATTTGAAAACTTTGTTTACATATTCTTGTCTTCTCATATAAACAATATGGATTTTCAATAATTTCTTTATCTGATAAAACAATTTTATTCTTTTCTCTCAGTTCTTCATTATAAAGAACCTTAGCCTGTTCCTCACTTAAATTTATTCTTGGCAAAAGCCAAAATAAATCTTTTTTTTCACTACCTAAATTTAAAAATGTATCACTAAGAGTTTGTGTAATATCTTTTGTTATTTTTTTAGAAAAATTCTCTTTTGGTGAGGAAAATAAAATATAAACTTCTTTTTCGAAATTCGAAATATTAATGATTTTCTTTTAATTTTGGATTATTGATATGGCGTTGTTTATCTCTTCGTGTTTTTTTCTCCATATTTTTGATCCTTTCGTATCATAGAAAACGGGTGCTGCACATATTTTTACCACAAAGTCCCCGTTTATACGGCGGAAAACAAAAAACGCGCCGTCTTTTCCGCAGACTTGCATTTTTGCTTGATATGTGTTATATTTATTATAATTCACATTATCAGAATGATTTCGATCGGAGGCAGCCATGTCTGAAAAAGAACATACCATCACACCGGAAGAGCGGCTTCCCATCGGACGGAGAGCCGGTATCGTCGGCATCGCCGTGAACCTTGTCCTGTTCGCGGTCAAACTGTTTGCGGGGATTCTTTCCGCGAGCGTTTCCGTGATCGCCGACGCGCTGAATAACCTTTCCGACGCCGGCTCGTCGATTTTTCTTTTCATCGGTTATCATCTGGCGGCAAAGCCGGCAGATAAAAAACATCCTTACGGTCATTCCCGGATGGAGTACCTTTCGGGGCTCTTTATTGCCGTCATCGTCAGCGTCCTCGGGATCGAACTGTTCAAAAGCTCGATCGAAAAGATCGTCAGCGGCGGCGGGGACACGTCGATCAACACGGTGTCGCTCATTATTATGGGCGCGGCGGTGCTCGTCAAGGGCGGGCTCGCCCTCTATTACGCGCGGGAGGGGAAGCGCATCGACTCGACCTCGCTCCGCGGCAGTGCCGCCGACAGCGTCGGTGACGTTTTTGCTACGCTGGCCGTCGTCGCCGGGATTCTGCTCACGCCGATCACGGGTCCCCTGACCGACGGCGTTATCGGGATTCTCATCGCCGTGTATATCATCGTTCTCGGTATTAAGCTAATCCGCGAGGCGTCCGATACGCTCCTCGGCAGTGCGCCGTCGCCGGAGCTCGTGCATGAGATCGCCTCGCACATCAAACAGCACGAGGGCGTCATCGGTCTGCACGATCTCGTCATCCATGACTACGGCTCCGACCGGATATTTGCCAGTGTCCACGTGGAGGTGGATGCGGATGTGGACGTGATGCTCAGCCACGACCGTATGGATATTATC
>CALEJO010000132.1 GCA_937898155.1 uncultured Clostridia bacterium
CGGGGATCACAGCGGCGAGCATCAGATTGAGTGCGCCGCACAGCAGGAGCTTGACAAGCACCGCGCTCATGCTGCCGACGATGAATTTCCGCGCACCGCCAAGCCCGTAATGTGCGCCTAAGTACAGCGACATCAGGTTGTTCGGCCCCGGCGTGACGGAGCTTACCGCGATATAAAGCAGCATTGCAGCCCAATCCATGAAGTATTCCTCGCCTCTCCGATTTTATTCTATTTTATATACTACGAAAAAGCCGGACATTTTTCAATAGGTTGTCCGTAATTTTTACATTTTTCGTGTCCTCAAAAACAGCGGCAAAAGGATTTGAAATTTTTTCTTGTTATTCGCGTCTCTTTCGTATATAATAGGTTATCATAGCAGTTTTATCGATTTCGGAGGAAGGAGACTTTCCATGATCAAGCTCCAAACCGAACAGGGCGAAGTGAGCATCTCCGATGCTGCGCTTTCCAATCTCACCGGCGCCGCAGCGACGAGCTGCTTCGGCGTCAAGGGCATGGCGTACCGCTCCATGACGGACGGTCTTGTCCATCTTCTGCGCCGCGAGGCAATGAGCAAGGGCGTGCGTATCACGGCGCACGATGAGGGCGATATTTCCATCGAACTGCACATCATCGTCGAGCACGGCGTGAATATCGCCGCCGTGTGCCGCTCCATCATCTCGCAGGTGCGTTATATGGTCAGCGAAAGCACCGGCGCGAAGATCCGCAGCGTCGACGTGTGCGTTGACAGCATGAATCTGTGATCACAGGAGGACATTTCCGAATGCACGATACCATCACCGGTGCCATGTTCAAGGAGATGCTGCTCTATGGCACAGCCTCCGTCACACAGGCACAGCAGCTCATCAACGACCTCAACGTTTTCCCCGTGCCGGACGGCGACACGGGCACGAATATGAGCCTTACCATCCAGACCGCGGCGCAGGAGCTCAAAAAGATCGATCCGCAGACGGTCGATCAGGCGGCGAGCGTCGCTGCCAGCGCACTGCTGCGCGGTGCGCGCGGCAACTCCGGCGTCATTCTCTCGCTTCTCTTCCGCGGCATCTCCAAGGGTCTCAAAGGTCTTGAAACCGCAGACGGCTACGCGCTCGCCGCCGCCATGCAGGAGGGCGTCGCTACCGCATACAACGCCGTGATGAAGCCTGCGGAGGGCACGATCCTGACTGTTTCGCGTCTCGCCGCTGATCGCGCGATGGAAGCAAGCGAGGAAAGCAGCGACGTCGAATACGTTCTCGAGCAGGCTATTGAACAGGGAGAAAAAACGCTCAAGGAGACGACCGATATGAACCCCGTCCTCAAGAAAGCCGGCGTGGTCGATGCCGGCGGCAAGGGCTTTGTCCTGATCCTGAAAGGTATGCTCTCCTCTCTTCGCGGTGAGGAAATGCCCGAAGTGACGGAAGCTCCCGTGCAGGAAAAAGCGGATTTCGGTGCGCTCTCGCCCGAGGACATCACTTTCACATTCGACACGGTTTTCATCGTCCGCAAGACATTCGGCGTGTCCATTGAGCCTTTCCGCAAGTACTTAGGTTCCATCGGCGACTCGCTTGTTATCGGCGAGGACGACGAAACGTTCAAGGTTCACGTCCATACCGACATTCCCGGAAATGCGCTTTCCGAGGCGCAGAAATATGGCACGCTCGAGCTTGCCAAGGTTGAGAATATGCGCACGCAGGCCGAGCAGCTCGCTACGGGCAAGGCAGCGCAAAGCACGGATGATCTCGACGCCGTGGAAGAGGCGCTGGAGCAGAGCGCCGAGCCGCCGAAGGACTTCGGTTTCCTCGCCGTCTGTGCGGGTGACGGTCTTTCCGAGATCTTCACCGACCTCGGCGCGGACGGCATCATCTCCGGCGGGCAGACGATGAATCCCTCCACGGAGAGCATCCTCACCGAGATCGAAAAGGTCAACGCCAAAACGGTCTTCGTGTTGCCGAACAACAAGAACATCATCATGGCGGCGCAGCAATGCGTGGGTCTGACTGACAAAGAGATCATCGTCATCCCCACCGCCACCGTGCCGCAGGGCATCAGCGCGATGATGGCGATCGACCTCGACGTCGATGCCGCCGCGATCACGGAGGCGATGACCGCCGCCGCGCAAAACGTCTCCACCGCGCAGATCACCTACGCCGCACGCAACTCGGACTTTGACGGTTTTGACATCCGCGAGGGCGACTACCTCGCGCTGCTCGACGGTAAGCTCTTCGGTACGGAC
>CALEJO010000133.1 GCA_937898155.1 uncultured Clostridia bacterium
AAGCGCCTGCCGATACTGCCCGCGGTCGCGGTCGGCGCGATTTTCGGCGTATTTTCCGTCGCCGACGAGCGGATGTCCGATGCTCGCCATATGCGCGCGGATTTGATGCGTGCGCCCCGTGACGAGCTCGATTTCGAGGATCGCCTCGTCACCCTCCGTAGCGAGCACCCGATATTTCGTCACGATCTCTTTCCATTCGCCGCGGGCGCCGCGCGGCGCGTGATCGCGGATTTCGACCTTGTTTTCCGCCGCGTCCTTGCGCAGATATCCCGTCAGCGTCGCTTCACGCGGCGCAGGAATCCCGTGCACGCGGCAGACGTAAAATTTCGAGATCGTTCTTTTTTTGATCTTTTCGTTCAGCACGCGGAGCGCCTCGGCGTTTTTCGCCGCGATCACAAGCCCCATCGTATTGCGGTCGATGCGGTTGCACAGCGCGGGCGCAAACGACTGCTCCGTCTCGGGATCGTATTCGCCCTTTTGATAGAGATACGCCTTGACCTGCTCGATCAGCGTATTCTCCTCGCCTGCCTCGTCGCTGTGACAGAGAAGCCCGACGGGCTTATTGCATAGAATCAGATTTTCGTCCTCGTAAACGACGCCGAATGTCGGCTTGATATGGCGGAACAGTTCCCCGCCCGCATCCCGCGCGAGAAAATCGGGTGGCAAAAAGAGCTCGACCGTATCGCCCGCCGCGAGGACTTGTCCGATCTCGGCACGCTTGCGATTGACTTTGATCTTTTTCGTGCGGATGCCCTTATACATCATCGAGGGCGGCAGATTGCGGAACGTCTTGGAGAGAAACTTATCCAGCCGCTGTCCCGCGTCGTTTTGTCCGATCGTCAGTTGTTCCATAGCCACCTCACACAAATTCGCCAATCAGTTTTTTGCCGTCGTAGCGCAGAATCTTCACCGCACGGAATTCGCCGATCGCGTCTTCGGCGCACGGCACCGCCACTTCCAGCATCTCCGCCGTATGCCCAAGCAGGCGCGTGCCGACGCGGGATTCGACAATGATCTCTTTTTGCGTGCCGATCGCCGCCTCGTAATGGCGCGCCGTCATCGTTTTGCCGAGCGCTTCGAGCCGATGCAGACGCTCGTGCTTGACGGATTCGGAAATTTGGCCTGTCATTTCGGCGGCAGGCGTTCCCTCCCGCGGCGAGAACGGAAAGACGTGCATATGCAGAAAGTCGATCTCCTCCGCCAGCGCCATCGTATCCAGAAAATCCTCCTCGGTTTCCCCGGGAAAACCGACGATGAGATCGCACGAGAACGTGACGCCCGGCATCACGCGTTTCAGATACGCGACTTTGTCGCGCACCTGCGTGCGGTTATATTTTCGCTTCATCGCGGCGAGCACGCGATCGCTCCCGCTTTGAAGCGAAAGGTGAAAGCTCGGCATGATATGCGGATCGCCAGCGAGCAGATCGCAAAACGCCTCCGTCAGCACGCTCGGTTCGAGCGAGCCGAGCCGCACGCGGCACACGCCGTCGATCTTTGCCACCTTGGCGATCAGAGCGCCGAACGCGCCGCGCTCATTCTGATCGCGCCCATACGCCGCCGCTTCGATGCCGGTCAGGATGACCTCACGGCATCCGTGTTTCACGAGAGAGCGGACCTCGGCAAGGATTTCCTCTTCGGGGCGCGACACGACCTTGCCGCGCGCTTTTTGGATGATGCAATAAGTGCAACGGTTGTCGCACCCGTCCTCGATCTTGACAAATACGCGCGCACGCGCGCCTTTGACGAGCGTCATCGGCTCGATCGGCGCCGTTTCGACGTCGCAGACCGCGCAAGTGCGATCGCTCCGTCCCTCGCGGACGAGCTGTTCCGCCAGCGCTGCGGCGGTGCGCTTATTGCGGTTGCCGCAGACATATGCCACCCCCGCGAGCGACGACGCCTCCTCGGGATGAAGCTGCGAAAAGCAGCCCATGACGATCACGGGCGCGGACGGATTCGTCGCGGCGGCGCGGCGGATCATCTGCTTGGATTTGCGCTCCGATTCCCCCGTGACGGCGCAGGTATTGATGAGATAGACGTCGCAGACCTCGGAAAAATCCGCAATCTCGAAGCCGCGGGCGCGCAGGTCCGATTCGACGACTTCCGATTCGTATTGATTGACGCGGCATCCGAGCGTGCAGATCGCGGCGCGCGGGCGGACATTCGGCTCCATTCGCGGCTCCTTTCTCCAAAAAGAAAATGGGGTAGATTTCTACCCCATTATAGCATCGCCGCGCGGAAAATGCAAGATGATTTCACCTACGAGAACACAAACCGGCGCAAAAGAAGCGCGACCAGCGGGAAAAAGCGCATCTTCGGCACGCCGCGCTCCGCGAGCACGTCCGCCGTGCCGATTTCCGTGCCGTCGAGCAGATAACTGACCGTGCCCACCTTTTCCCCGTCCGCGATCGGCGCCACCAGCGTTTGCGGCACATCGTTCACACGCTCGATCCGCCCCGCCGCGCCCTTTTCGACGACCGCGCCGAAGGTTTCCCGCACGGGCGTGAGCGACGATTCCGTGCCGCCCGTCACCGCGATCGGCGCGAGCGTCTCGCTCTCATCCGTCCAGT
>CALEJO010000134.1 GCA_937898155.1 uncultured Clostridia bacterium
CAATGGTCATAAACATATTGGTATATAAAATCACCGTCGTCGGTATAATCCCCACCGAACACTGTAAAGTAATGGCGAAGATTTTCAAGCGCTTCATCTGTATACAGATATCGTTTTTCGGCGACGATTTGTTTGCCTATTTCTATCATCTCACAAGGTACATCTGTTATTTTAAGTTCCATGTTATGCCTTTCTGTCTGTATCTTTCTCTATGTTATTTCAGTTCAATATCATAGCCGCTTTGGACAGCAATACGACACTCTCCACATGTCCCGTGCGGGGGAACATATCGACGGCGCGGAGCGCATCGAGGCGGTATCCGCGCTCGGCGAGGGCGGCACAGTCGCGCGCCGCGGTTGCGCTGTTGCAGGAGACCATGACCACTTTTGCGGGTGCCATCTCCGCGATCGCGTCGATGACGTCCGGCGAGCATCCCTTGCGTGGCGGATCGACGAGAATGACATCGGGACGGATGCCGTCCGCGGCGAGCTTTTTGGCGGCTTCTCCGGCATCGGCACAGAAAAATTCCGCGTTTTCGATCCCGTTCCGCGCGGCATTTGCGGCGGCGTTTTCAACCGCTTCGGGAATGATCTCGACGCCGATGAGCTTTTTCACGTCGCGCGCCATCGAAAGCCCGATCGTGCCGACGCCACAATACAGGTCGATCAGCGTTTCGTTTCCCGTCAGCCCCGCAAATTCGCGCGCCACGCCGTAAAGCCGTTCGGCACCGTCGTGGTTGACTTGGTAAAAGGAGAGCGGGGAAATATCAAATTCGAGTCCGCACAGCGTGTCCGTGATTGCGTCCTTGCCCCAAAGCGTGCGGCAATAAGTGCCGAGAATCTCGTTGTTTGGCTTGCGATTTTCGTTGAGCAGGATGCTCGTCACGCGGGGATTTGCCGCACGGATCGCGGCGACAAGCGCCGCTTCCTGCGGGAGCTTGCGTCCGTTCACAACGAGGCAAACCATGATCTCGTCGCTGACGCGTCCGTCGCGCAGAAAGACGTGGCGAATCAGCCCGCGGTGCGTTTCTTCGTCATAGGACTCGACGCGCGCTTCTTTCATCCACGCGGCGACCGCGCGGATGAGCGGCGCGTAAAAATCGGGCTCAAGCCGGCACGCGTCGCAGGGCACGATGCGGTGACTGTGCGGCGCGAAAAAGCCGAAAACGGGGCTTCCGTCCGCGCCTTTGCCGCAGGGGATCTGCGCTTTGTTGCGATATCCGGCTTCGGCGGGCGAGGGCAGGATCGCATCGCAGGAGACATCGAACTTGCCGATCCGCGCGAAATGATTTTCTACCCAGCTTTTCTTGATGGCGAGCTCCGCCTCGTAAGTGATATGCCGGAAGAGGCATCCGCCGCACGACGTGAAAACGGGGCAATCGACCGGCTGGCGGTCGGAGGACGGCGTGACGATCTCCTCCACGCGTCCGTATCCGTAGGAGGAAAGCGCCTTGACGACCTTCACGCGCACAACGTCCCCGACGGCGGTTTTCGGGACGAACAGCACGTAGCCGTCCGTTTTGCCGACGCCCATGCCTTCGGGTGTCAGATCGGTGATCTCTATGGAGACGATGTCATTTTTCTTTGGCATGACTGACGTTTTCCTTTTCTTATACAAAAGAATAGAATGTTTTATACAAACGGATTACTTCTCGATCGGCAGCTTTTTTGCGCGGGTGAGTGCGCCGACGATCAGCGGGATCAGCACGATTTGCACGAGGATGCCGAGCCACGCGTTGGCGAAGTTGGTCGTGAGAAAATAGGGGAGCGTGTAGGCCTCCGCGCCGGTGACAAGAAGCTGCACGATGCCGTTGACGGCGCGTCCCGCGAGCATCGCGACGATCAGAGCGACGTAAAGAAAGGGGAGTTTTTTCGGCAAAAGGCGATAGAGAAGCCCCGACAAAAAGCCGTAAACGGCGAGCTCCGCCGCCATAAAGAGACACGTTGGCACGGGCGGCGCGCCGAACAGCAGAGAACGCAAAAGCGGCGTAATGACTCCGACGGCGAGTCCCCACCACGGTCCGCAAACGAATCCGCACAGAAGGATGGGCAGGTGCATGAGGCAAAGCAAATTGCCGAGCACACGGTTGGCGCCCGTGAGCAAGGGCAAGAGCAACCCGAACGCGAGAAACATCGCGGCGAGCACCATGGAGAGGTTTTTTTGGCGTTTCAAGAACGGGCTCCTCCTTAAAAAATATTATTTCATTTTATTTTAACATAAATCTTTGAAAAAGTCAATTCTTCCCGCTTTTCTTTACGAAAAGAAAAGCTTGGCAAAAGAAACGATCCGTGGTGCGCGGGGATTTGGTTTGCGCAAACTTCGAGTGGAGCGCCTGCTCGGCTCGAAGTTTGCACAAACTTCTCCCGA
>CALEJO010000135.1 GCA_937898155.1 uncultured Clostridia bacterium
TCACCGGTTAACCTCTACTGAACCACGCGACGATCGCGTGGTTTTCGGAATACAATCAAAAACACCTGCCGCGGCAGGTGTTTTTTTGATGTCAGTTCTCTTTTTTCTTTTGATAAAAGGTTTGCTTCGGTCCCGTATCGTTCATCAGCGTCCCGGGATCGCGGAGGCGCGTCAAAAGGAGCGCCGTATCGTAAAGATCGCCGACGCAACCGCCGATATGAATGGCGAGCAAGATCGCCGCGTAAAGTTTGTCCCATTCACGGGAAAGCAAGATCGCGGGCAAAAGGAAGACAGGAGTGAACACGACAAACGGTGCCAGAAGCGAGATCAGCGCGGTCTTGCGATAAACATAGATATCCGGCACGCCGCAATACGCCACCGACCGTGTGAGACCGAACGTCAGTTTTTCATGCGTCAGCAGTTTATACGCGATCCCGTGCACCAGCTCGTGCGCGACAATATACAAAAACAGCGCCGCCAAAAAGACAAAATAACTCAGCGGGCGAAATTGCTCGCGAAGCCCCGTCGGACGGAGCAGAAGCGCCGCGACCGCGATGATGGCGAGCGTCAGGATCAGCGAGAAAACCGTCATACGGACGCTGACTTTTTTGCTCTTCGCGTCGATCACGCAGACCGGCTCGTAGCCCTCGGGAAGCATTTTTTCGTAGGTTTTTTGCATCTTGTCCTCCCTTTATTCAAACGCGCAAAACTCCGTCAACACGGGCTCACCGTCCGATTCGAGGATTTCGAGCGTGAATTTCGGCGCGCGCACGGCGGGAAACCGGCAAATGCACTTATGCCCGATCGTTTCCCCCTCAAATACGCAGAACGTGCGATCCGAAATCGGTTGACGCGACGGCAGATGTGCGCAGAGCTTGAAGCGTTTGACGCTCTGCCCGTTCGTCAGGTCTTCTTTCAGAATGACGCTCCGGCAAAGCGGGATATAGTCCGTGTCGCCGAGATGCGAATTGAGCGTTTCGTCGGTATATTCGATCGAATAGGAGCCGTCCGCGTTCTTCGCCATCGGCGCGAACGGAAGCGGCGTTCCGTAGCGGCGATCCAGCTCCGCGCGCCATTGGCGCAGACGGCGAATGTCGGATTCCGGCAAAAGCCCGTGGTCGTCCGGCCCGATATTTAAAAGCAGATTGGAGCCGCGCCCGACAGAAAGCTCGAACATTCCGACGAGCTCGTCCACGCTTTTCAGCGTCCATTCGTCGTTGTCATAAAACCAATGCGTGCGGATGCGGCAATCACATTCCGCCGGCACGAAATAAGTCTTTTCCTCACCAAGCACGATGCGCGTCTGCGTATAAT
>CALEJO010000136.1 GCA_937898155.1 uncultured Clostridia bacterium
CCGAGCTGAGAGAGCTCGGTGCGACGGATGACGCCGTTTCGCGTATTCTCGATTTCATCGCCATTCGCGGCACCTGCGACGAAATGATCGCCGCGCTCCGCTCGCTGAACGTCGAAAACGAACTTTTCACCGAAGGCGTAAACGAGCTTGAATCCGTGACGGGCAATATGAAGCTCTTCGGCATGATCGAGGATCAATTCCGCATCGACCTTTCCATCGCGCGCGGGCTGGATTATTATACCGGCACCGTCTACGAAACGCAGATCAAGGCGCATCCTGAGTTCGGCAGTGTCTGCTCGGGCGGCCGCTACGATAATCTGACCGGCTATTATACCGAAAAGAAGCTCCCCGGCATCGGCATTTCGATCGGACTGACGCGCCTCTTCTCGCAGCTGCGCGACGCGGGCGTGATCGCGCCCGCCGCCGGCAATATCGCCAAGGCGGTCGTATTGCCGATGGACAAAAGCGCGCTGGCATATGCCGTGCGCGTGTCCGGCGCTCTGCGCGACGCGGGCATCGCCGTGGACGTCTATTACGGCGAGGGCGGCATGAAAAAGAAAATGAAATTCGCGGGACGGTGCGGCGCTCCTTACGCCCTCATTCTCGGCGAAACGGAAGCGCAAACCGAGACGGTTGCGCTCAAAGATTTGCGCGAGGGCGGGCAGACGACGCTTTCGCTTGACGAAACGATTGCAATTCTCAAAAAATAAATCAAAGGACAGATCATTATGGCACGACTTGAAAAAACAGACAAAAGAACACATTATTGCGGCGAACTGCGCGCGACCGACATCGGCGCGACGGTTTGCGTGATGGGTTGGGTGCAACGCACGCGCGACCTCGGCAGTCTGATCTTCATCGACCTGCGCGACCGCACGGGACTTGTTCAGCTCGCGTTCGACGATAACACCGACCGCGGCATTTTCGATGAAGCGTTCAAAACGCGCACCGAATACGTCGTCGTGGCGCACGGCAAGGTCCGCCGCCGCAGCTCCGTCAATGCGCAGATTCCGACGGGTGAAATCGAAATCGAAGTCACAGAATACAAAGTTCTCTCCGCGGCGGAGACCACACCGTTTGAGATCAGCGATTCCGTCAAGGTGCGCGATGAGATCGCGCTCAAATACCGCTATCTCGACCTGCGCCGTCCCTCTCTGCAACGCAATATCATGATGCGTCACGAGATCGCCCGCGTTGCGAGACAGTATTATTACGAGAACGGCTTCCTCGAAATCGAGACCCCGATGATGATCGCTCCCACGCCGGAGGGCGCGCGCGATTATCTCGTGCCGTCCCGCATCCACCACGGCAGTTTTTATGCCCTGCCGCAATCGCCGCAGATTTATAAACAGCTTCTGATGCTCTCGGGCTTTGACCGCTATATCCAGCTCGCGCGTTGCTTCCGTGACGAAGACCTTCGCGCCGACCGCCAGCCCGAATTTACGCAGATCGACCTCGAAATGTCGTTCGTCGATGAAAACGACATCATGGCGATGAACGAGGGCTTCGTCGCGCGTCTCTTCAAGGAAGTGCTCGGCGTGGACATCCCGCTCCCGCTTCCCCGCCTCACCTACCGCGAAGCGATGGCTCGCTACGGCTCCGATAAGCCCGACACCCGTTTCGGCATGGAGATTCAGGATATCTCCGATCTCGTCAAGGAGAGCGGCTTCTCCGTCTTCTCCGGCGCGGTCGCAAACGGCGGCTCGGTGCGCGCGGTCGTCGCGAAAGACGCCGCTTCCGTTCTGACGCGCAAAGAGATCGACAAGCTGACCGAGCACGCCAAGGGCATCGGTGCCAAGGGACTCGCGTATATCCGTTTCGTCGATGAAACGCCGACCTGCTCGTTCGCCAAATTCATGGCGGAGGGCGAGCTCGAAGCGATCATGGACAAGATCGATTGCCGCCGCGGTGACGTGGCGCTGATCGTCGCCGACAAGGATCGCGTGACGCTCCCGACGCTGGGCGCACTCCGTCTGATCGTCGGCAAACAGCTGAACATCATTCCCGAGCAGTTCAACTTCCTCTGGATCACCGAATTCCCGTTCTTCGAATGGGACGAGGAATCGCAAACGTGGCTGGCGATGCACCACCCGTTCACGATGCCGCTCGACGAGTGCCTCGATTATATCGACACCGATCCCGGCTCCGTGCGCGCCAAGGCGTATGACCTTGTGCTCAACGGCATCGAGATTTCCTCCGGCTCCATCCGCATCACGGACGTCGCATTGCAGCAGAAGATGTTCCGCCGTCTCGGACTGACGGACGAGGATATCAAGCGCAAATTCGGCTTCCTCGTCGATGCGTATCGCTACGGTGCGCCGCCGCACGGCGGTGCCGCGCTCGGGCTCGATCGCCTCGCCATGCTGATGTGCGGCGCGGACAGCTTGCGTGACGTTGTGGCGTTCCCGAAGGTGCAGAACGCATCCGAACTGATGTCCGGATGCCCCGTTCCCGCGGAGCCGCAGGCACTGCGCGACCTTGCGCTCGCCATCACCGAAGAAGAATCCAAATAAAGAGAAAAACGGACGGTTCGCAAGCACCGTCCGTTTCTTTTTGCTTGACAAGCCCACGCGCGCGCGTTATAATGAAAGCGAAAGAAAGGGGGCGTTGTCCGTGAAGCTCGGAATTGATATCGGCGGGACCAAATGCGCGCTCGTTCTCGGCGACGACGCGGGAATTTGCAAAAAAGTATCCTTTGCCACGACGGATTACGCGGAAACGCTCGACCGCATCCTCGCCGAAACGGATCGGATCGGCTCCTTTGATCGGATCGGCGTCAGTTGCGGCGGACCGCTCGACAGCGCGCGGGGCGTGATTCAATCGCCGCCCAACCTGCCGGGATGGGACGATGTGCCGATCGTATCTTTGCTCGAAGCGCGCTACGGCGTGCCCGCGCGGCTCTGCAACGATGCCAACGCCTGCGCGCTTGCCGAATGGAAATTCGGTGCCGGCGTCGGCACGAAAAATATGATTTTTCTCACGTTTGGCACGGGCATGGGCGCGGGGCTGATCCTGAACGGTCGGCTCTACGAAGGCACGACCGGCATGGCGGGCGAGATCGGACATGTCCGCATGGAAAAGGACGGCCCCGTCGGCTACGGAAAGCGCGGCTCTTTTGAGGGCTTTTGCAGCGGCGGCGGGCTGAAACAACTCGGCGGCACCAACGCGAAAACGCTTGCGGAGCGCGCCCGTCAGGGAGACGAAGAAGCCCTTGCCGTCTTCCGCCGATGCGGCGAAAAACTCGGCGAGGGGCTGGCGATCCTCATTGACGTTCTCGATCCCGAGCGCATCGTCATCGGCAG
>CALEJO010000137.1 GCA_937898155.1 uncultured Clostridia bacterium
AAAACAGGCGCTGTGGTGACGGCGGAAGAACACAATATCATCGGCGGTCTCGGCGGCGCGGTCTGCGAAGCACTCGCGGAAACCTGCCCCGTCCCGGTCGTCCGTGTCGGTGTCGAAGATAAATTCGGCAAGTCCGGCAAGGTTCCGGTTCTGCTCGAAGAATACGGACTCACCGCGGCGAACATCGTGGCGAAAGCCAAAGCGGCGATCGCGTGCAAACGCTGATCCGTTCCACAAATTTTTCACTCCCGCGGCATTGCTTCGGGAGTGATTTTGTCTAAACCGGTCTGTCTTTGCCGATACTCGAAAAAAAGGAGGGATGCGCATGAAGGTTTTACTCGCCGCGATGTCGCTCGGCATCGGCGGCGCGGAGACGCACGTCGTCGAGCTGGCGAAAGCCCTCAGTCGTGCGGGTGTTTCTGTCACCGTCGCCTCCGCGGGCGGCGTTTACGAAGCGTCGCTCACCGAAGCGGGAATCCCTCACGTCAAGGTCCCCCTCCATCGAAAAAATCCCCTTTCGCTCCTCGTCGCGCGCCGTAAACTCGCCGCACTCATGAAGCGCGAGAATTTTGATATCGTGCACGCGCACGCGCGCATTTCCGCGTTTCTTTGCCATGCGTTGCAAGGGCGCTTCGGCTATCATTTCGTGACGACCGATCACCTCGATTTCAAGGTGACGCCGCTCTGGCGGCGTCTCTCCCATTGGGGTGAGCGAACGTTCGTCGTCAGCGAAGACTTGGGGCGCTATCTCACGGAGCAGTATGCCGTGCGTCGGGAGAATATCGTCTTGACGATCAACGGCATCGACACGGATGCGTTCTCGCCAAACGCGGACGGAACCGCGCTCCGCGCCTCGCTCGCACAGGGCGAGCGCCCGATCGTGCTTCACGTCAGCCGACTCGATGAGCCGACCACGCGATGCGCGGAGGCGCTGATCGACGCCGTTTCGGCGCTCGGCGGCGCGGTTTCGCTCACGATCGTCGGGAGCGGCGACCGATTCGCGCAGGTGTCGGCAAAAGCCGAAAACGTCAATCGCGCGCTCGGATTCCCCGCCGTGACGATGGCGGGTGCGCAAACGAAGATCGCCGATTATCTCGCCGCGTGCGATCTGTTCGTCGGCTCGTCCCGTGCCGCGATGGAGGCGATGGCGTGCGGCAAGCCCGTTTTGCTCGCCGGTCCGCAGGGCTATGGCGGCTTCTTTCGGGAATCTTGCATCGAGGCGGCGGTCAAAAGCAACTTCTGCTTCCGCGGAAGCGAGTTGCCGACGGCGGAAATGCTCATCCGCGATCTGCGCACGTTTCTCGAAGCAGATGCACCGACGCGCGACGCGCTTGGCGCGTTTGCCTGTGACTATATCGCGCAAAATTACTCTGTCGAGCGCATGATGCGCACCCAACTTGCCACCTATGAATCGCTCGTGCCGCGGGAGCTACGGCACACCGACCTGCTTCTCTGCGGCTATTACGGCTACGGCAATATGGGCGATGAACAGATCCTCGGCGCTCTCGTCGAGGGCATCCGCAAGCAGGCGCCCGACCTCGGCATCTGCGTCATGTCCGCGCATCCGAAGCGCACCGCCGAGCGCTACGGCGTCCTCGCCGTGCATCGGTTCCGACCGCTCGCCGTCCGAAAAAAGATGAACGAAGCATCGCTCTTTTTGTTCGGCGGAGGAAATCTTTTACAGGATAAAACCAGCACCCATTCTCTGCTCTATTATTGTGGGATGATCCGCCTCGCCAAACGCCGCGGAAAAGCCATTATGCTATATGACAGCGGCATCGGTCCGCTGACAAAACGCCGCAACCGTGCACGCGTGCAGGCGGCGCTCGCCTTGGCGGACACGTTCTCGTTCCGAGAACGCGTGTCGTTCAATTACGCCAAATCCGCTTTGCCGAACGCGAATCTGCGGCTCACCTTTGATCCCGCCATTCTGACAAAGCCGGACGAGACCTGCCCGATCGAAACGCCCTATTTTCTCGTCGCGCCCAAAGCGTTTGACGGCGCCGAGCAGGCGCTCGTCGCGTGGATCCACGCGACGAAAGAAAAGACAGCGCTATGCCCTGTTGTGCTTGCGCTCTATCCCGCGCAGGATCGCGCGCTTTGTGAACAGATCGCCGCGGAAACCGGCGCGGTCATCGCCTCTCCGAAAAGCGGAGCCGAAATTGTCTCGCTCTTTTCGCACGCGCGCTTCGCGCTTTCAGCCCGTTTGCACGGGCTGATCTACGCCACATCGGCGGCGTGCCCCATGCTGAGCTTTTCCGACGACTCCAAGCTCTCGTCTTACCTTGATTATATCGGGCTCGGTGCCTATGCGAGCACGCCGAGCGCGACGAACGTCGGCTCTCCCGATATGCTGAATACGCTGACCGACCGTCTGCTCGAAGCCGAGACAGACGTCCATCGCGTCCTCGCCTGCGGCGTCCCGATGTGGCGCACGTTGGCGGAATATGAATTCTCGGAGGTCGTGCGCGCGACGCGAAAAGCGCGTTCCGCATCTCCCATTTTCAATCAAAACGGAGGAAATCATCATGTTTGAACTGTATGCTTATGTGGAACGCATGAAATATATCCGTCGCTGGGCGCTGATGCGTTCCCTGCGCGAGGAAAATGATATGGAGCATTCGTTTCAGGTCGCTTACGTCGCCCACGCGCTCGCGCTGATCCGCAACGAGATGTTCGGCGGCACCGTCGAAACCGGACAGGTGCTCGCCATCGCGCTCTATCACGACCTGTCCGAGACGATCACCGGCGATATGCCGACGCCCGTCAAGTATTTCAATCCCGAAATCAAACAGGTGTATCATTCTTTGGAGCGAAACGCCGATGAAAAACTCCTCGCCACTCTGCCAAGTGAGCTACGCACGCCCTATACGGCGTGCCTGCTCCCCGACACGGAAAGCGAGGAATACCGGCTCGTGAAAGCCGCGGACAAGATCAGCGCCTATCTCAAATGCCTCGAAGAAATGAAGAGCGGAAACACCGAATTCCGCCGTGCGATGGAAAGTAAGGAAAAAGAGCTGCGCGCCGATCCGCATCCCGAGGTCGCTTACTTCCTCGACAACATCGTGCCGGTCTACACGCTGGCGCTGGATGAACTGAATCTGTGATACATAAAAGCGGAAAGACGTGTTCTTTCCGCTTTTCTTTGCGAAAAGCTCGGCAAAAGAAACGCGTCTGTGGTGCGCGGAGATTTGGTTTGTGCAAACTTTCATCCGAGCGGCTCTTTTCGAGCTTTTCTCGCCGCCGAGAAAAGCGGCAGAGAGAACATCAACTTTTTCTTTGGCGGGCAAGGAAAAAGATT
>CALEJO010000138.1 GCA_937898155.1 uncultured Clostridia bacterium
TCAATCTCGGATTCTCCGGTGCCGCCAAAGCAGAGCCGGCGATCCTCGATTATATCGCGACGCTCCCGATGAGCGTTTTCGTCTACGATTACGACCACAACGCGCCGAGCCCCGCTTATCTGCGCGAAACGCATTACGCGGGCTACCGGCGCTTCCGCGCCGTCCAGCCGACGACGCCGATCATCATGGCGTCGAAGCCGGATTACTATAATCCGAACGTCGAGATCGAAGACGCCGAGGAGCGTCGGCAGATCATCATCGCGTCCTACAATCGCGCACGCGCCGAGGGCGACGAAAACGTTTGGTTTGTGGACGGTAGCTTGATGTATGATCCCGAATATCGTGAGGAATCGACCGCGGACGGTTGCCATCCGAACGACGTCGGCTATCAATCCATGGCGAAAGCCATCGGTGCCGCCATCGTCGAAGCGTTTGCCAAAATCCAAGCGTAAAAGCGGAGTCACGATGGTCGTTTCTCCTCAGTTTTTCCTGTCTTTTCATCTGACGTTTTCCGATAACCGTCCGGCAATTAATCTGTGAAACGAAAATCCCGCCTTTCGAGGCGGGATTTTTCATAATTCTTTTCGCATATAGTGCGACTCGTATTCGACACAGCCGCTTTTTCAGCGCGCATCGGGCGGCCGTTCATCTTCTGTGATACAGAACCAGCTCGGGATCGCATCCGTTCTCCCCATAAGAAGCGACGAGGATCATGGAGGCATTCGCCACGATCCCGTAGCAACGCGGGCAGGTGCCGTCGTCGATCTCCATCTCGACTTGATTGGAGAGATAGATCTCGCGGTCATCGAGAAATTTGACGCTTTCCCCGCTCGGCAGCGGATAGGCGAGATTGACGTAAGCGCCGTTCATCGGATAAAGCGTGTCGATCTTTTTCATGCCCTCGACGCCGAGCGCGTTGATCTCCGAAACGAGCGTTTCGACGAATTTTTTGTATTGCTCCGCCCCGCCGGTTTTCAGATAATCGGCGATGAAGCAGTTTTTCCCGAACGGACAACCTGCGGTTTCCGCGCATCCGCGGCAGCCGCCGTTTTTCCCATAGCCGCAGTTTGCGCAATCCGCGCCGCAAAATGATGTCATGGGTTTCCTCCAATCAAAGGATTTTGACCGAATAAGTAAAGCGGAACGTCTCCCCCGCGGGCAGATGCAAAATGTAGGGCTTCTCCGAAAGAACGCCGGAAACCGCGGGCGTGTCCGCGATGCCGTGCCACGGCTCGATGCAGACGAACGAAGCGCCCGGCTTCGCCCAAAGACCGAGGAACGGGACCTTGTCATAGGTCATTTCCAGCACCGGCGTGCCGTCCTTTTGCACGATCGTCGCCGACGTGCTTTTGAGGTCACGGAAAAAAAGCGCGTCGTCGTCGAAAAGATGCTCCGTGATCTCGACGTCGCGGCAGTCCGTCGCGATCGTCTTTTCATCATAATAGAGTCCGTATTCGTTCCAAAGGCATGTCGTGAGCGTTTCGGCTTCGGCAAAGCGCACGATGTCGCCGAGATTCAGGTTGAACGCGGGATGCGCGCCGATCGAAAAGTGCATTTCGGCGTCACCGGTGTTTTCCACCGTGTGCGTCGCGGTCACGGTATTCCCGTCGAGCGAAAAGCCGACGGTGAGCCGGAAATCAAACGGATAAACGCGATGCGTTTCGTCGGAAGAAGTCAGCGAGAAAACCGCCTCGGTCTCCTCCGCCTTGTCCACGGCAAAGGCGCTCTTGCGCGCGAAGCCGTGCTTCGGCAGAAAATATTGTTTTCCCTCATGGAAGAAACTGTCGGAAGAAAGCCGGCTGACGATCGGAAACAGCACCGGCGCCTGTCCCGCCCAGACAGCGGGATCGCCCTGCCACAGATATTCCCGACCCGTCTGATTCGACGAAATGCCGGAAAGCTCCGCACCGAACGGCTTGATCCGAACGGTCAAATTCTCATTTTTTAAGGTGATCATACATAAAACGACCTTTCCGTTAAAAGTGGTATCATTATACTGCATTTGCGGCGTTTTGTCAATCCTTCCCGTCGAATCTCATTTTTCGTGACAAAAGCGAAAAAAAGCAAATTTCGCAAAAAAACTTGCAAATAAATGAAAAATTCCCTTGACAGACGGCTTTTTTTATGCTATGATATATCACGCAATCGCGAATGAAGGCGTAGCTCAGCCGGTTAGAGTATCTGCTTGACATGCAGGGGGTCGGTGGTTCGAATCCACTCGTCTTCACCAAAAGCACTTTCCCATGAAAGTGCTTTTTTCATCGGGGCATTAGCGCAGTTGGGAGCGCGCCACACTGGCAGTGTGGAGGTCACGGGTTCGAATCCCGTATGCTCCACCAACAAAAAACGCACATTTGTCTACCGGACAAATGTGCGTTTTTTGAATGATGTGTTCCGCTTTCGCGGAACGTGATGCGCACTTCGTGCGTGATGTTCGCCTCCGGCGAGTGATGTGCCTGCGGGCGTGGGTGGAATACATCACATCACTTTTGCAAAGCAAAAACATCACTATGCCGCAAGGCATAACATCACTTGCCCGACAGGGCAAACATCACTTTTTTCGGAAATTATATATAATTTCCCTGCTTGCAACGGTATGAGACACATAATAAGGAACACCTGCTGAAAAGGATTATTTCCTTCTCAGCAGGTGCATTTTTACGCAAAAAACTGCCTTATCAACCCGTGTCTTTCGGCGCGTGCTGATAAGGATGTTTTTATAACTTTGTTGTCACGCGCCGAAAACGATGTATTCCACTGCGT
>CALEJO010000139.1 GCA_937898155.1 uncultured Clostridia bacterium
TGAGCCCGCGGAAGAAGGAGATTTTGACCGTTTCCTTCGGCTTCGGCGCTTCCTGCGTCGGCGTGCTGCTCGACGCCTCGGCGTATCCGTTCTCGCTGAACACGAACACTTTATAATAATATCTCGTGTTCGGCTGCAAATCGTCAAACGTATAGGAGAAGTTGCCGTCCTCGCCGATCTCGGTCATCACGAGGCGCGAATTTTCCAAAAGCGTTTCCGACGTCGAAAGCACGATGCCGCATTCGTTGATCGCGCAGTTCGACCACGTCACAACACCGGATACGGTGATCGAATGATGCGTCTTTTCGAGATAATCCGCCGTCAGCACCGGTGTGAAGTCCTTTTCGCCGGTCGTGATCTTGATGGTCATTTCCTGACCCGCCTCGGAAAGCACTTCCACACGGAGATTGAAGTTTTCTTTTCCGCCCCAGCCGGTCGGATAGGAGTTGAGCGACTGCACGCCTGCCGTCGCGGAGCGGAACGCGCCCGTATCACAGATCGCGGCGAGCGGCTCCTCGGGATCGTAATAATAGAACGGATCGAGCGGCGCCGTCACGCGCATCATGCGCCCCGCAGAGTCGAAAGAATTGCGGAAGAGCGGCACGATGCCGGGATCGTGGCGATCGGACTTGCCGTCCGTGCAAGGCGAGCAAGCCATGCCGGACGAGAGATACCGACGGGTGATGCCCTCGTCGATGTGCCAGACCATGATGCCGCCAGGCATCGAGCCGGACGTCAATTTTTCTTCGCATCCCTCTTGGAGGCGAATTTCGATCAGATAATATTCGTCGGGGTCCGGCGTATTGACGCGGAGCGCGACGTAATCGCCCGTGCAGGTCGAGCAAATGGTATAAACACCGTCCTCGACCGTCACCGATTCCGCCCATCCGAGCCGGATGCGCTGGAACGGATCGAGATAACTCGGCATATTGTTGTTTCCGCATTTATTGCCGCTGCATTGGAGCGAGAACGAATACGGCATCGGCCATCCCGCGACCGTATCGCCCGTGGAATAATTGTCCACGTCGTAAAGGTCGGACGCGCCGAGGTTGTGCGCCAGCTCGTGGCACGAGGTGCCGATCGGCATGATCGTGCCGACCGTCTTATATTCGCCGACGTTGGCAACGCGGGAGAACGAGACACCGTCGAGACGGCCTCCCAGTCCAGACGAGTTGCCCCAAACCTCAAAATAGTTGCGCGGAGAAGCGGAATTGGCGTATTTTTTGCCGCTGCTCGCCGCCGCGTCCGCACCCGGATTCAAAACGAGAATGCCCATTTCGTCCATATCGATCTTGCCGTTATGATTGACGTCATATTGTGAAAAATCAATGTAAGGATCGCACGCCTCGACCACCGCACGCTCCGAGCTGAGTCCGGCGGGGTGTTTGGCTTTCACCACGACCTCGATGATGCCGTTTTCCGCCGCCATCTCGGGCTTCACGTCAAACTCGATCGGGTAAAAATGAATCGCACCCATCGTCATTTCATCGAAATAATGCACGAGCGAATTGCCCTCGCCGAAATATTTGTCGTAATGATCCGAAATTTCGGTGCTCGCCCATTGCTCACCGTAATACGGAGCGGACATATCGGCATAGAGCTTATCGGGCTCGTTTTCATCCCAGTCGTTTTCGCCGTCGCCGTCCGCGTCGTAGTTTGCGAGAATGATCAGAAGCGGCACGTTTTTCGTCACGACTTCCTTTTCGCGGCGGATTATCACGGCGTTTTCGATCTCCTCGGTCGGGATCACGAGTGCCGTCGTTTCCGTCGTCGTGGCGTAAAACGGGACGGTTGTCGTTTCTTCGGTAGTGGTTTCCTCTGTGGTCGTTTCCGCATTTGTTGTCGGGGTCGCCTCCGTCACGGACGCACCGGTCGTTTCCGCGGGCGTTTCCCCGCAGGCACAGATCATGACCAGCATCATAAGAGACAGAAGCAGCGCGATGATTTGTTTCCCTTTCATGGCAAATACCTCCCCTTTTCGGTTATTTTCATTCTATCACGGCATCCTTTTCGTGTCAAGCGCTTTCTCGCGCTCATTCGGACAAAAATACAAAAAAACACGGCTGATCGACAGCCGTGCTTTTTGTATTTTTATTCCTGCACCCACTTTGCGTAGAGCGAGAAGTCTTCAAGTCCCGCTTCGAGCGGCTTTGTCACGTCGAACGGCATCGTAAATGCTTCATCGAGATACCAGCCCTCAAAGACATAGCCCGCCTTGTTCATCGGGAATTTGATCTCGACCGGCGCGCCGTATTTGAACGACATCGAATACGCCTTGTCGGGCGAGCTGAGCCCGCGGAAGAAGGAGATTTTGACCGTTTCCTTCGGCTTCGGCGCTTCCTGTGTCGGCGTATTGCCGGACGCGATCACCGTGCCGTTTTCGGAGATCAGCACCACGCGATAATAATAGCGCGTGTTCGGTTGCAACCCGTCAAAACGATATTTGACGTTTCCGTTTTCATCGGGAACGGTCTTTCCCGTTGCCAGAATATTCGTCCATTCGGGCGAATCGGAAAGCTGAATGTAGGACTCGGAATAATCGCAGTTTGCCCACTTCACGAG
This sequence comes from uncultured Clostridia bacterium, assembly GCA_937898155.1. Lineage (GTDB taxonomy): Bacteria > Bacillota > Clostridia > Oscillospirales > CAG-272 > QALR01. Next base: position 2,563 of record CALEJO010000139.1, read on the forward strand.
TCCCTGCACCGTGATCGAATTATGCGTCTTTTCCAGGTAATCCGCCACCAGAACAGGCGCGAAATCCTTTCTGCCCGTCGTAATTTTCACGGTCATTTCCTGACCGGGCTCGGAAAGCACTTCAATGTGCAGATTGTAATTTTCTTTTCCCTCCCAGCTGCTCGGATAGGAGTTGAGCGACTGCGTTCCGTTCGTCGGAGAATGGAATGCGCCGGAATTGAAGACCGCGGTCTTCGTATCGTCGCTGTAATAATAGAACGGATCAGCAGGCGATGTCGTCGCCATCAGCTTGCCCGCCTGGTCGAACGCGCCGCGGAAGAGCGGCACGATGCCGGGATCGTGACGGAGCCCCGTCGCGCTGCTCGCGTAGGACGACGAGGTCATGCCCGAGGTGAAATACGCGCGGTTGATCTCCTCGTCGATATGCCAGACCATGATACCACCCTTTGAGCTACCGCTCGTCAGCTTCTGCTCAAAGCCCTCTTTCAGACGGATTTCGATCAGATAATATTCGTTCGGATCGGGCGTATTGACGCGCAGGACCGTATATTTCCCCGTGCAGGTGGAAGAGATCGTATAAACGCCGTCCTCGACGACGTGTTCCTCCGCCCAGCCGAGATAGATACGCTGATACGGATCGAGATAGCTCGGCATCGAGCCGTTTCCGCAGTTATTGCCATTGCTTTGGAGCGAGAACGAATACGCTCTCGCCCAGCCCGTCACGGTGCCGCCTGTGGTGCCGCCCACATTACGGTCGTAAAGGTCCTCTGCGCCGAGGTTATGCGCCAGCTCGTGCACCGGAACGCCGATCGGCGTCACAGAGCCGATGCTCTTGTATTCGCCGACGTTGGAGACCTTCGTAAAACCGATGCCGTCGCAATACGCGCCAAGCCCCTGCGATGTGCCCCAAACCTCGAAATAGTTGCGGGGAGAGCCGGTGTTGCAACCGCTCTTGCCGCTACTGCCGGACGCGTCCGCGCCCGGATTCAGGATCAGCACGCCCATTTCATTCGAGTCGATGCGGTAGTTTCCGTTCAGATCGTATTTGGAAAAATCAATGTAAGGATCGCACGCCTCGACCGTCCGCGAGATCGCGCCCGACGCGTCGCCGGATGCGGTCGGATGCTTGATCGGGACCGTCACCTCGATCACGCCGTTTTTGCAGGCGGCGTTCTCCGGCATTTTGTCGAATTCGATCGGCACGAAGCGGAACGCGCCCATCGAAAGTTCTTCATAATAATTGGCAAGCGAATAGCCGTCTCCAAAATAGAGCTCGTAATGCTCCTCGGGAGACGAGCTCGCCCACTGCTCACCGTAATATTTCTGCGATTTGTCGGAATAGAGCTTGCTCGGATTGGCGGGATCCCAGTCGTTTTCGCCGTCGCCGTCCGCGTCGAAATTGACGAGAATGACGAGAAGCGGGATCTCCCTCGTCTGCGCCGCCGGTTTTGCCTCGATGCGGATCGCGTTCGCGATCTCACCGATGTCGATGACGGGCCCGATGTCGATGACGGGCGCTTCGGGCTCCGTCGCTTCCGTGAACGTCGGGATCGTCGTTTCGGTCGCCGCCGTCGTGCCCTCGGTTGCCTCGGTCGTTTCCGCCGTGGGTTCGGATGCCGTCGTCTCCGCGGGCGGCGTCGTGCCGCACGCGCAAAGAAGCACGAGCATCGCAAGCGCCAGAAGCGCCGCTGTCCATTTTTTGATATTCATACTCAGACCTCCTGATATAAAAATTTCTCTTTCCCTTGTCGGCGGCTTCCGCGAAAGGACTTGCCTTTTGCCGCCGGATATGCTATACTATGAAAAATAATGCTCGTTTTCCCTCGCGGAAAACGGAAAGGAGCGGCCGTGCGCCTTGATAAA
>CALEJO010000140.1 GCA_937898155.1 uncultured Clostridia bacterium
CGTTTCTTTTGCCGAGCTTTTCTTTTCGCAAAGAAAAGCGGAGGCATCCGTGTCTATTGACAATTACCGCCCCGCAGGGGGCTCCGGCGGGCGTTCGCCGCCCTGCGTCGGGAAATCGGCGCCTCCTTGCCCGCCCATGCCGAGCAACGCCAGCACGTCGTCGAGCGTCGCGTCGTCGCCGAGCGCGGCGACCTGCTCTTTGAATTTCCGGATGTCAAATTCCGCGCCGAATCCGCCGCGCGGATCGGATTGCCTGCCCGGGAAATCCCGCCCGCCGAAATCGCCGGTCCCGTCCGGGAAGCCGGGCTGATTCTGCGAGCCCGTTTCACGGAAGACGCTTCCCGCGGAGTAGGTTTGTTCCTTTCCGTCGAGGATCAGTTTTCCTGCCTGATAATAAATGCCGTCCTCGGAGTCGAGCGCGCTGTCGGGCGCGCGGATGCCGTCAATACGGATGACACCGCCGTTCACGGCGATAAATCCGTTGGAGTCCACGCCGTCTCCTTCCGCGCCGAGCGCCGCGTGAATCGTCAAATCGCCGCCATTGAACGCGATCACGGAAACGTGGTCCTCGTTGACGTTGCAACCGTCATCCTGCGACCGAATGACGTAAACGCCGCCATTGAACGAAAGGTGAAGCTCGCTGTCGATCCCCTCGTATCCCGATGTGACGGTCAGCTTTCCTGTGCCCGTCTTGCCGCCGTTGAGGTTCATCGACATATAAGAATAGAGCGCGCCGTCCGTTTTTCGCATCTTTTTTTGCGTTTTGATCTCGCCGGTATCGGCATCGTCTTTATATTTGGTTTTGAGCATCCGATATACGTTCGTCCCCGAAATGAAATTGACCGATCCGTCGGCGACGACCACGGTCGCGCCCGCGTTTTCCGTCGAAACGGCAACGGTATTTGCTTCGCGGTCTTCCCACATATTGTCACATTCATAGACATTTTCAAAGATCACGCCCGGCGCCACGGTGCATCGGATGTCCGCACCGTTGAGGATGAGCGTGACTTTTTGACTTTCGTCGGCGAAAACATCATCCGTTTCGCCGAGGTTGATGAGGATTTGCCCGTTCCACTCGCCTTCGAGCAAATATGTTCCGGGTTTCGTAATGTGGAGAACTTGGTTTTGCGCGGCTTCCTCCTCCGTGTGCATCATCTGCGAGGGGAGCGAGGTGCCGAGCTTCGGCAGGGTGCCGAACAGGTAGTCGTTATGCTCGCCATCGGTGTAAGAATACGCCCATTCCGTTTCGCCGTCGTAGTTGACGAGCCGGAATCCGGCTCCGTCGAGCTTCGGAAAATACGGGAGCGCATGGTCGATGTAAACGGCTTTTTCCGTCCCCGGCGTCGTTCCCGTCCAGTATTCGGCGGGCGCGTTTTTCACGTCATCGTGCGATACGCTCGGATCGCAGTGCCACGTCAGGTCGAATGTCTCGACGGTGACGCCGTTCCATGTGGCGTTCTCGCCGTCAAGTTCGATCACCTCGGCATCCGGAAATGCCGTTCTTCCGTCGCCGACGCGCCGCGAATCCGTTTCGTCTTTCCCGCAGGAAAAGAACGCGATCAAAAGTCCGATCACCAGCACGAACGCGCCGGATTTTTTCAAAAATGAAATCATTTGAAATCTCCTTGATTGTTTGATAAATCAATTTTATCACAAAAATGTGAAAAAAGCACGGACAAATTCGTGAACGGGGCATGAAAAAGTGTGAAGAAAACATGAACGGTTGACGCGGTTTGACAAAAGAAATATAAAGTGATATAATAATACAATCAGTTCATTTTTTTGACGGGAAGGAGAAAGTCATTATGCCCGAACTACGCGCGTTTCTTGCGGAGATGAGCCCCGTGGCGGGGATCATCATTTCGATCGCGTTCATGCTGTTTTTCGGCTTTGCGATGACGCGGCTGACGAAGCTCGTTCGACTGCCGAACGTGACCGCCTATATTCTGACGGGCATTCTGATCGGCCCGTTTTGCCTTGATCTGATCCCCGCGGACGTGATCGGCGGCATGGACTTCCTCTCCGATATCGCGCTCGCGTTTATCGCGTTCAGCACGGGCGAATTTTTCCGCTTTTCCGTGCTGAAAAAGAACGGCGTGCGCGTGGTCCTCATCACGGTGCTCGAATCGCTGACGGCGTCGCTCGTCGTGTTCGGTGTCACGTTCTGGATCCTTGGGATTGACTTGCCGTTCTCGATCGTGCTGGCGGCGCTCGCCGCGGCGACGGCGCCCGCTTCGACGATGATGACGATCCGGCAGACGGGCGCGAAGGGCGATTTCGTCAATACACTTTTGCAGGTCGTCGCGCTCGACGATATCGTCGGGCTCGTCGCGTATAGCATCGCCATTTCCGTGGCGCTTACGTCGGCGTCGGGCGAAGCGATCGACTTTTTCGGCATCCTGCGCCCGATCCTCATCAATCTCGGCGTTCTCGCGCTCGGCTGTCTTTTCGGCGTTCTGCTCAAACTCTTGATGCCGACGCGCCGCTCGCAGGACAATCGCCTCATCATCGGCATCGCCACGCTGTTCGCGTTCTGCGGTATCTGCGCGATGCTCGACGTTTCGCCCTTGCTCGGCTGTATGTCGATGGGCACGGTTTATATCAATATTTCGGACGACGATAAGCTCTTCAAACAGCTCAACTATTTCAGCCCGCCGATCCTGCTTCTCTTTTTCGTGCGGTCGGGACTGACGTTCCGGCTCGATGCCCTCGTGGATTCCTCGTCCGCGATCGCGGGTGTGCCGCTGATCGTGATCGGCGCGGTCTATTTCCTCGTGCGCATCCTCGGCAAATACGGCGGCGCGTTCCTCGGCTGTCTGCTGGCGAAGAAGCCGAAGTCCGTGCGCAAGTATCTCGGGTTGGCGTTGATCCCGCAGGCGGGCGTCGCCATCGGTCTCGCGGCGCTCGGCGCGCGCACGCTCGGCGGCGAAACAGGAAGCGCGCTGCAAACGGTCATTCTGGCATCCAGCGTGCTCTACGAGCTGATCGGTCCCGCGTGCGCGAAACTTTCGCTCTATCTTTCCGGCTCGTATGCAAATTCGATTGAAGAGATCGTCCCTGTCGAGGAGCTGACGTCGGACGGCAAGAAAAAGACGGCGGTCGATCTGCTCGTTGAGCGGATTCAGAAAATCCAGACGACGCTCCCGCAACACGACGCTTCCGAAGAGGAAGCGGCTTTCACGGAGGCGGCAGAGGAGCAATATCAACAAACACAAAATCCGAATCTCGCGCGGCGATTCCCGCGCGGCAGACGGTGAAAGGAAACGATATGGACTTGACGTTATTGGCAACCAAACTGGACCCGATCGCAAAGTTGCTCGGGAACTGGTCGGTGGAACTGAACCTTTGGAGCATTTTTTTGAAGATCACGCTTTCGGTCGTGCTTTCCGCGATCATCGGTTGGGAGCGCGCGAGCAAACGGCACGCGGCGGGACTGCGCACATTCATGCTGGTTTCGCTCGCCACGACGCTTGCGATGATGCTAGACCTGTTTCTCGCGGCGATGACGGGCGGCACGTGCTTTTTCGTGATCTCGGCGGCGTCGGTCGTCGCGATTGCGATCATCGGCGTCAATTCGACGCTATACAGCTCGCGCAACCAGATCAAGGGGCTGACGACGTCGTTCGGCTTGTGGGCAGAGGGGCTGATCGGGCTTTCGATCGGCGCGGGGCTTTATACGCTGACGGCGATCGCGTTTGTCGCGTTCATGATGACGCTGTCGCTTTTCCCGACGCTGGAAGCGTATCTGAAAGACCGCTCCAACCACTTCGAGGTGCATCTCGAACTGAAAAACATCTGCTATTTGCAGAATTTCGTCACGACGATCCGCGAGCTCGGCATGACGATCGACGACATCGAATCGAATCCCGCGTATCTCAATTCGGGGCTCAGCGTCTACTCGATCGCCATTTCGGTCGGCAGTGAAGAGCTGAAAAAATATAAAACGCACACGGAGATCATCGCGGCGCTCCAAACGCTGGACTATATCTATCACATCGAAGAAATGAAATAACGCAAACAAAAAACGCTGTGCCGCGGCACAGCGTTTTTTGTTTGTTCCGTTATTCGGTGCGAAGCGCGACGACGGGGTCTTTCTTCGCGGCGAGGCGCGAGGGGATCAGACCGCCGATCATCGTTAAGAGAATGCTGATGATGACGAGGATGATCGCGCCGCCGGTCGGAAGCACGGCGCTGAGGATTTCGATGTTGGTCAGCGCGTGCAAAATGAGGTTGATCGGAAGCAGGAGCAAGAGCGTGATGCCGATGCCGAGCGCGCCGGAGATGAAGCCGACGACGAACGTTTCCGCGTTGAAGACGCGGGAGATGTCGCGTTTGGAGGCGCCGATCGCGCACAGGACGCCGATCTCTTTCGTGC